>DATMZP010000197.1:0-4470 GCA_035573595.1 Hyphomicrobiaceae bacterium | reverse complement strand
CCCTCCCCTTGCAGGGGAGGGACGAAGCGTCATCACCCCCGCCGCCCGTCTGTCCGCCGCCGTCGAGGTGCTGGCCGATATTCTCGACCGCCGCCGTCCGGCCCCCGACGCCCTGAAGGACTGGGGGCTGGGACACCGTTTCGCCGGCTCCGGTGACCGCGCCGCCATCGGCAACCTCCTCTACGATGCGCTGCGCCGGAAACGCTCGCTCGCCGCCCAGATGGACGCTGACACGCCGCGCGCCATCGTCCTGGCCGCCGCGCCGCACGCCCTGGGGCTCGCGCCGGCCGCGGTGACAGCCAGCGCCGACGGCTCGCCGCACGCCATCGAGCCGTTGAGCCAGGCCGAGCAGGCAGGGCTGATACGGGAGCTTCCGCAGGGCGCCCTCGCTTCGCTGCGCGGCGACTTCCCCGACTGGCTGGAGGCCTCCTTCGAGCGTGCCTTCGGGGCGGCGGCCGCCGACGAGGGCGCTGCGCTCGCCAGCCGGGCGCCGGTCGATCTGCGCGTCAACGGGCTGAAGGCCGACCGGGACAAGGTGATGCGGGCGCTGGCCCGCTTCGCGCCGATCGCTTCGCCCTACTCACCGGTCGGCATCCGGCTGCCGGCGCCGGACGGCCCTGGGCGCCAGCCCAACGTCGAGGCCGAGGCGGGTCACGCCAAGGGCTGGTACGAGGTGCAGGACGAGGGCTCGCAGGTCGCCGCCCTGATGGCCGCAGCCACGCCGCGCAAGCAGGTGCTCGATCTTTGTGCAGGCGCCGGCGGCAAGGCGCTCGCCTTCGCCGCCACCATGCGCAACACGGGCCAAGTCTACGCTTACGACGACGATCCCCACCGCCTCAGGCCGATTTTCGAACGGCTGAAACGCGCCGGCGCCCGCAACGTCCAGACCCTGCCGGCTGGCGATACGGCCGCGCTGACGGCGCTCGGCCCGCGTTTCGACGTGGTCTTCATCGATGCGCCCTGCACCGGCACCGGCGCCTGGCGCCGCCGCCCCGACGCCAAGTGGCGGCTGAAGCTTGCGAGTCTCGCCCAGCGCATCGAAGAGCAGCACGCGCTGCTGGAGTTGGCGGCACCGCTCGTTAAGCCTGGCGGGCAGCTCGTCTACGTCACCTGCTCCGTCCTGCCTGAAGAGAACGGCGACCAGCTCGCCCGATTCGCGGCGAGCCATCCCGAGTACGCGACCTCGCCCTGGCGCGACTCGTGGGCCGCAGGCCTGGGCGGCGAGCCGCCGAGCTCGGCCTGCGGCGATGCGGCGCTCCTTCTCACGCCGGCGCGGCACGGCACCGACGGCTTCTTCATCGCCGTGCTCAATCGGGCTGCATAGATCGCGCGCAACTCGTGCTGCGTGGGGGCCGCGCCATTTCGCCAAGCGGCTTGCGGCACGCGCCAACCGTCCACAGATAAGTGTTTGACAGGGGCAATGGCCCGACTAAGGATCGGACCATTGGGCACAAGAGGTTTCGCCGCGGACCCAGTAGACGGCGCGTCGAGTGCGCGAAGAGCCGGTCGCCACGCGCGGCCGTTGCGGCCGGCAACGAGAGGACAGCTGTCCCACATGGTTATCGTTCCCCCCAAGCCGAAGCGTCCTCGGCGCTTGGCTACGCGATCGTGCCTCGGCCCGGTCGCCGACCTGGAGGCGCACCTCCCCGAGGAGTGGTGGCGCAAGCTCTTCAACGCGCTCTACGTCAAGACTGACGGCGACGTGGTCGAGAACCTGGAGAACACCCGCCGCGAGGTGGATTTCATCGTCTCGGCCGCGGCCGTCCAGCCGCACAGCCACATCCTCGACCTGTGCTGCGGCCAGGGCCGGCACTGCCTGGAGCTGGCGAGGCGCGGGTTCAAGCACGTCATGGGCCTCGACCGCTCGCGCTATCTGGTGCGGCTCGCCAAGAAGCGCGCCCAGAGCGAGGGCCTGCAGGTGCTGTTCAAGGAGGGCGACGCCCGCAACCCGCGCCTGACCGAGAGCACCGTCGACTGCGTCGCCATCATGGGGAACTCCTTCGGCTACTTCTCCAACAAGCAGGACGACGAGAAGGTGCTCACCGCGGTGGGCAAGATCCTGCGCCCCAGCGGCCAGCTCGTGCTCGACATCACCGATGGCGGGCACATGCACGAGAACTTCGATCGCCGCTCGTGGGAGTGGATCGACGACCACCACTTCGTATGCCGCGAGCGCTCCATCAGCCAGGACGGGGAGCGACTGATCTCGCGCGAGGTTATCGTGCATGACGAGATGGGGGTCATCGCCGACCAGTTCTATGCCGAGCGCCTCTACACCCGCGAGAGCATCGGCAAGCTGCTCGATAAGGCCGGTTTCCGCAACATCCGTCACCACGGCCACGCCGAGGCGCACTCCGAGCGCGACCAGGACCTGGGCATGATGGCGCGGCGCATCCTGCTCAGCGCCGACGCTCCCCACCTCCCGGTGCGCAAGGGCAAGGGCAAGCTGCAGGCGCTGGACGTGACGGTGCTCCTGGGGGATCACCGGCTTCCAGACCAGGTCAAGCGCGACGGCGCCTTCAATCCCGAGGACCTCGAGACCACCCGCAAGCTTAAGGACGCGCTGGCCGAGCTGCCCGCCTACAAGTTCCGCTTCCTCGACAACCACGGCACGCTGGAGCGCGACCTCACGGAGCTGCGCACCGACCTGGTGTTCAACCTCTGCGACGAGGGCTGGAACAACGATCCCTTCAAGGAGCTGCACGTCCCGGCCCTGCTCGAGGTGCTGGGCATCGGCTATACCGGCGCCGGTCCCTCCGCGCTCGCGGCCTGCTACGACAAGGGGCTGGTGCGCGCAGTCGCCCTGACGCTCGACGTGCCGGTGCCATTGGAGAGCTACGTGCGCCCCGGCGACCAGGGCGCGACGCTGCCGTCGGTGTTCCCGGCCCTGCTCAAGCCGAACCAGGGCGACTCGAGCCAGGGCATCACCAAGGAAGCCGTCGTCAACAACGAGAAGGCGCTGCTGGACTACCTCGACCGGCTCCGGGCGGACTTCCCCAAGCGCGGCGTGCTGGTGCAGGAGTTCCTGACCGGCAACGAATACTCCGTCGGCCTGATCGGCAACCCCGACCAGGGCCTCAGGGCGCTGCCGATTATGGAGGTGGACTACTCGCGCCTCGATCCCAGCCTGCCGAAGATCCTGGGCTACGAATCCAAGTGGCTGCCCGACAGCCCCTACTGGACCCAGATCGGCTATCGCGAGACCTCGCTGCCCGACCAGCAGCAGCAGCAGGTGATCGACAGCTCGACGCGGCTGTTCGAGCGGCTGGGCTGCCGCGACTACGCCCGCTTCGACTTCCGTGCCGATGCCAGGGGTGAGATCAAGCTCCTGGAGGTGAACCCCAACCCCGGCTGGTGCTGGGACGGCAAGATGAACCTCATGGCCGTCTTCCAGGGCCTGCGCTACTCCGAGATGCTGGGCCAGATCCTGCAGGCGGCGGTCGAGCGCGTCGGCGTCACCGCCAAGCCGGCGGCGCAGCCGGTGGCCAACGGCAACGGCCACGGCCACGCGGTGGCGGCAGAGTAGGGCGCAGGTGTCTGACCCTCCGGGTCAGACACCTGCCTTGGCCGCATCGCTCACGGCCCGAAGCAGCGTCAGCAGCGCCCCGTTGAGCGGGGTCGGGATACCGAGCCGCTGGCCGGCGGCGACGATGGCGCCCGTCAGAGCCTCCACCTCCAGGGGCCGGCCGGCGAGGCGGTCGAAGTACATGGAGGTGCCCACCTCGGGCGGGAACGTGAGCAGCGTGGCCATGACGTGGGCCCGCTCGTCGTCGGCCAGCCTGGCGCCGTCGGCGCGCGCCACAGCCACCGCCTCGTCCAGCACCGACAGGCACAGCGCATGGATATCCGGGCGGCGCAGCACCTCCTGGCGCCGCAGGGTGAGGCAGGTGACCGGATTGGCGACGGCGTTGATGAGCAGCTTGCGCCAGGCCTGGGTCTTGAAGTCGGCCGTCAGCCGCACGCTGAGGGGCGTGCCGGCCAGCAGCTCGGCGAATGCCCGGCCGTTGGCGTCGCCGGCTGCCTCCAGGTCGGCATTGCCGCCGTGGCGCAGGCGCATGCGGTCTTCGGCCAGGCGCTCGCCGTTGAAGTAGACCATGATGGGCACGGCTGCGGCCTCCCCGATGAACGGCGCCACGCGGGCGGCGTGGTCGATACCGTTCTGCAGCACCGCCACCCTGGTCGAGGGGCGGCACAGCCGCGCCAGCCAGGGCGCCGCGGAGGCCGTGTGGTGCGCCTTGGTAGCCAGCAGCACCCAATCGGCCGGCGTGGCCTGCCGTGGGTCGGTGAACGCGCGCAAGGCCACCTCCACCGTCCCTTCCGGACGCTCCACGGTGAGCCGCTCGATGGGCCGGCGCACGCACGCCACCACGTCGTGGTGGTCGGCGGCGCGCAGGCACCCGGCCATCACGCCGCCGATACTGCCGAGGCCAATCACCGCCACGATGGCCCTTTGCGGGGTGGATGCGGTTT
>DATMZP010000196.1:0-4989 GCA_035573595.1 Hyphomicrobiaceae bacterium | reverse complement strand
TATGGCAAAATACCACTACGAGGCGAAGAGGCTTTGCGAATGTATCCGACTTGCAACGATCCGTTCCTTGGCAAGCGCCACGCGTTCAACTAGCGTCCGACTGAGGTTCTTTTTCGGAGGGAGCAAGTCCATGAAATTCGGCTTGGTGGCGGCGGCAATGGTCTGCGCACTTTCGGCGACGGCTCAGGCCGCCGATTGCAGGAAGGTTACAGCCCTCGGCGAAACCTTGACCCACGATACCGCCGTGCTCTTCTCGACAAACGCTCTTAAAAATACGCTCGCTGGGCAAGGTCGCGTCGGGAAGGGGCCAGTGCGCACGACCTGCAAAACAGGCTCGGTGATGACGACGTGTTACTCTTCGCAGATGGCCTGCACAGGCGCGACACCCAAGACCTGCTTAGGCCCTTGGCTGTGCCTCTGATCCCGCCCGCTGGGCGCCAACTCGTTCTGAAGTTGGCCAACACCGAAACTCTGCTTAAGAGAGCTCCTTCTCCACCCAGGCCTCGGCGTACCTGCGCACCTTGACCCGCTTGGCCTCGTCCAGGACGAGATGGCAGAAGGCGATCTTGTCGTCGATCGCCTTGAGCTGTCTCGATGCGGCGGTGGCCTCGTCCTGGCGGCGGTACACTGTCCCCGTTGGGAAGACGGCCGCGATCCACAGGCCGAGCCACAGGATGACGGAGCCGGAAAGCAAAAACACGCGCGTCGGCTCTCCGTCGGGGAGCAGGTCGCCAAGCCATAGGTAGATGGCAGCAACCATCGATACGCAGCCGCCAACCACGCAGGCCACGAAATGGCCGGCCTTCGCGTCATTGAGCCTCTCGGCTGCCTCCTTCTGCTTTTCCGTAGCTTCCGCACGGTTCTTATAGAGGTCGGCAAGGTCCAGCTCGGCGAGAAGGTCCTTCTTGGGGTCCTTGGGGTCCATCGGAGGCTCCACCGTTCCCAAATGCCAAAGTGCCCGACCGTTGCCGGCCATCGGCGCGACCCCACCCCTACGGAGTGGTGCCGCCGTCAATGCCGGGCGCCGTCTCAGCACCGCCAAATCGCAACCCGGCGCCCGGGACGGCACGCCGGGCGAAATTGAGCGTACTGATTGGCGGCGCTTTGGGGCGGAATTGGCGCGCGGCACAAGGAAGAATTGCAGACTTGTCAACCGGATGGAAAGACCGGCTGAGCCCCCGAGGCTCCATCGCAGAATCGAAAGACCCAGCGCCTGACGACGGGTCCGCGACTGGCCGGCCCGGACCGCGCATCACCGACAGGGCGCGTCGAGTTCCAGCATCCATGGCCGCAGGCGAATTCACCGGTCTTTTACCCGGTCGCGGTATCCACGCCTTTGCCTGCGATTGCGTTGGCGAGCCGGCTGGGTCTGGCGCCCGTCTGCCGCGCGCATGCCTCGCGAACCGCTGCCAGTAATGCATCGATGCGGCCGCAGCCGCCCTCAGGCGCGCCCGCGACGGGGTGTGAGTCATGCAGAAGGTCCCCAACGAGGTCGGCGAGGTCTTCAGGCGGATCGCCGAGGTCATCTGGCATGTCGTCGAATTCCTGTGGAGCTGGTCGTTCGGCCAGATCGTGGCCATGTTCCGCCTGCCCCTCGACACTCTGCCGCTGTGGAAGCAGCTGCTGTTCGTGGCGGTGCTCTCGGCGCTCGGGTATCTCTTCCACAAGATCTCGAAGGATCTGCTGAAGGCGGTGCAGTCCGTGGTCGGCGCCATGGTGGGCTTCGCCACCGCGCTCATCGGCATGATGCCGCAGATCGTCTGGGCCGGGCTCATCGCCTTCGGTGGCGCCTGGATCATGACCAACATGAACCCCTCCTGGATTCCGGCAGCCCTGCGCTGAGGCTTGCTGGCAGCTGCCGCGGTACGCGCTCTCCCGTTGTTCGTGCAATGTTCCGATACGACCTTGCGCGGCCCGCCCTTCGGCAGCGCACACGCGGGGGCGCCGGTGTGATCGGTTGGCCCCACGCTGCTCCCGCTGCGGTCCAGGCGCGCGCAGGCGCTGGATAGGCCGGGCGCCGCCGGCTATAGAGGGTCCTTCCCTTTCATGCCGAACGCTGGCAAGGTTTCCTCTCATGGCCATGGATGCGCAAGACATCGAGCGGCTCATCAAGGCCCGCTTTCCTGACGCCGAGGTGACGATCACCGACCTCGCGGGGGATGGCGATCATTACGCCGCCCGCGTCGTTGCCAAGGAGTTCGCGGGCAAGACGCGGGTGCAGCAGCACAAGATGGTCTACGACGCCCTGCAGGGCCACATGGGCGGCACGCTGCACGCGCTCGCGCTCACCACCGCCATCCCCAAACATTGACTTCATCCGGGGCTTGCCCACATCTTGCCTGCGAGGCAAGCCGGGCAGCAAGCCGCGTCCATGCCTTGGGCACGCCCTGAAGGCTGCCGTCGCGGCACTCCTGCCGGCATTGGAAAGGACTGGAATACATGAGCGAGCAGGCCGTTCACGACTGGATTCGCAAGACCGTCGCCAACAGCGACGTGGTCTTGTTCATGAAGGGGAGCAAGGCCGCTCCGATGTGCGGTTTCTCGGCCCAGGTGGCGCACATCCTCGGGCACCTGGGGGTGGACTACAAGGACGTCAACGTCCTGGAGGACGTGAGCATCCGCGACGGCATCAAGAGCTTCAGCAACTGGCCCACCATCCCGCAGCTCTACGTGAAGGGTGAGTTCATCGGCGGCTGCGATATCGTGCGCGAGATGTTCCAGGCCGGCGAGCTGCAGGAGCTGCTCAAGGAGAAGGGTGTCGCCAACGCCAGCCTAATCGCCTGAGCGCGAGGCAGAGTGGGAAGGGGTCAGACCCCTGACCGGTACGTTTCGTTTCTGAACTCCAACTCAAGGGTCAGGGGTCTGACCCCTTTCTGGCAATGACGCTGGGCGGCCGACGCTTCCTGCTGGGGTGCGCCGTTGTGGCGGCGGCGGCGTGCTTGGCGCTGGCCGTCAGCCTGCCCTTCGTGCGGCTCACGCGGCCCGCACTCTTCGCCTACGGCCACTCGCTGATCTCCGGCGTGAGCGCGCTCGCCGAGGCGGGCCAGCTGCCGCTCGCAGGCGTCGTGCTGGTGCTCGCCATCTTCCTGCCGCTCATCAAGCTGCTCTATCTCGTGCTGCTGGCCACCCTGCCGTCCGAGGAGCTGGGGCGATCGGCAACCCAGCTCAGGGCCATCGACTGGCTCGGCCGCTGGTCGCCCCACGACATCCTGGCCGTGGGGATGGCGCTCATCCTCATGCTCGGCCACGATGCGACGGCCCAGCGCAGCGGCGGCGGCGCCCTGCTCTTCGCCGGTGCCGTGCTGGCGATGCTGCTCGCCTACGCCTGGCTGCGCGGCGATGCGAGCGCCCGGCGCATGCGCGCGCCGGCCATGCGGGCGGCCTACGCCACGGCGCTGCGCGGCCTGCCGTTCGGAGCACTGCTGGCGCTGGCGGCGATAACCTTCGTGTTGGGCGTGAGCCTGCCGGCGGTTTGGCTCACAGCCGCGTATGCCGGGTCCGATCGGCATTCGCTCGCCGGCCTCGTATGGGCTCTGCGCGGCGAGGGCGAGTGGCTGCTGGGCGGGGCGATCCTGGTGCTGGGCATCGTGCTCCCGGCCATGCGGCTTCTGCATCTGCTGACGCTGATGCTGTCGCGGGCGCTGCCGCCGGCGCTGAGGGCCAGGGTGGTGGTGGCGGCCGAGGTGCTGGGCCGCCACGCCACCGCCGACACCATGATCCTCGTCCTGATGCTGTTCGCGCTCGTCGCCTCGGGCGATGCGCAGGCCGCCCTGCAGCCGGGGGCGTTGTGCTTCGTGGCCTCGACCACCCTGACCATGCTGGCCTACGCCTGGATCAACCTGCTCGCACCGTCGGCCGTGGCGCAGGCCTCGAGCCTCAAGGCGCGGCTGGCCGGGCTCGCGGCGCCTAGGCCCGAAGGGCCGTAGTCCCGGTTTGCACCCCTTCGCGGCTTATCCGACCTACCGCGGCGGCAACCTCACCTGCGCGACGATCGGAAGATGGTCGGAGCCGACGACGGGACCTGTGCGGATCGAGACGGACCCGATGTCCGGCGTGGAAAGCACGTGATCGATCAGGAACGCGGGGGCGGGCAGCTTGAGCTGGGGATAGAGGTGGGTCGGCCAGCTGCGCAGGAAGGTGGCGTGGCGCCTGAGGCCGGCGGTGGCGAGGAGCCGCTGCAGGCGGTACGACCAGGGCGTCATGTTGAAGTCGCCGGCCACGATGGCGGGCCCGGCGATGGAAGCGCGGAGCGCGATCAGGCGCTCCACATGGCGCGTCTGCGTCTCGGCCCGGTAGGGCAGGGCCAGATGCACGCCGACGATGCGGAGGCGCCCGATGTCGGGATAGTCGAACTGCACCCACACCGTCTCCGGCACGTCGCGGGTCGAATAGTCCTGCCCTGCCGCCGCCCATGGGCGCCTGGCGAAGATGGCCGCCGCGCACCCGGGCGCAAGGCAGGCGTGGTTGTGAGGGTACCTGTCCCGCAGCAGGGCGCGCAGCGCCAGGAGCTGCCTCGCCCCCACCTCCTGCAGGACAGCGATGTCGGGGTCCTCGCGCAGGAGAAAGGCTGCCACGGCCTTGGCGTCGCCGTAGGCCATGTTGAAGGTCACGAGCTTGAGCTCGCGGGTGTGGGCGCTGGCCAGGGCCTGGCCTGCGGCCGGCCGCTCCGAGGGCTCGGCCGACCACCGGAGCGGGAGGAGGAGCAGCGCGGCGTTGAGGCCGACCAGGGCGGCGGCCGTCCAGGCCGTGCGCCGCATGCGCAGCGCCAGAGCTGCGGCGAGCGGTATGCAGCCCGCCGCGAGGATGTAGGGGCGGAAGTGGTTGAGGAAGTCCGCGGGGGGATGGAGCGGGGCCAGCAGTCCCGCTGCGGTTGCGGCCGCGCCGGCCAGGAGCGCCGCCCAGACGAGAATGCGCGCGATCATTTGGACCATTGTGGGTCGGTCAACGCCACAGCGTTCCCTCCCCCCTTGTGGGGGAGGGACAGGGTGG
>DATMZP010000195.1:0-2243 GCA_035573595.1 Hyphomicrobiaceae bacterium | reverse complement strand
CGCCTGACGGCGGAAAACCGGGCGTTTCTAGAGCGCCCCGGCGGCAGCGAGTACTTCCTCGACGTGCCCGGGCACCTTCACGTTGCGCCAGCGCTGGGCGATCTTGCCGTCCGCTCCGACCAGAAAGGTCGCCCGTTCGACGCCCATGTACTTGCGGCCGTACATGGACTTCTCCACCCACACGCCGTAGGCATTGGCCACGGCCTTGTCGGCGTCGGCGGCGAGGCGGACCTTGAGGTCGTGCTTCCTGGCGAACTTCTGATGGCTTTCGGCGCTGTCGGGCGAGATGCCGATCACCTCCACGCCGGCCTTCCTGAAGTCGGCGGCCAGGCGCGTGAAGTCCTTGGCCTCGGCGGTGCAGCCCGACGTATCGTCCTTGGGGTAGAAGTAGACCACCACCGGCTTGCCCCCGGCCTTGACGAGCTTGGAGAGCTTGACCGTCTCGCCGCTCTGCGTGGGCAGCTCGAAGTCCGGGGCCTTGTCTCCGTCCTGCACCATTCTTGCCTCCCTCGTCGAGCGGGGGTCAGACCCTTCGCCTCCAACGTCGCGATTGTTACTCTACGGTTCCTGCGAGGGGTCTGACCCCTTCTCCCCCTTCTCCGTCAGCAGACCCTCCACGTCGAGGCGGCGGGTGAACATGGCGAGCTCGCCGCTGGCGTTGAGCGGCCACTGCTCGCGCGGCTTGTCCCAGTAGAGCTCCACACCGTTGTCGTCGTAGTCGCGCAGATAGAGCGCCTCGCTGACGCCGTGGTCGCTGGCGCCGTCGAGGGTGATGCCAGCGCCCTGAACGCGGCGCAACGCGTCAGCCAGCGCGGCGCGCGTGGGGTAGAGGATGGCGAGGTGATAGAGCCCGGTGCTGCCGGGCGGCGGCGGGCTGCCGCCGGCGCTCTCCCAGGTGTTGAGGCCGATGTGGTGGTGATAGCCGCCGGCCGAGACGAACGCCGCCTGGTTGCCGTAGCGCTGCATCAGCTCGAAGCCGAGCACGCCGCAGTAGAACGACAGCGCCCGGTCGAGATCGGCCACCTTGAGGTGCACGTGCCCGATCCGGACGCCCTCGGCGATCGGCTGCGCCGGCCGATGCTCCGCCAGGGGCGCGATGCGCGGGGTGTTTGTGGTGGTCATGTCGTCTGGCGGGGTCAGACCCCTCGCCTCCAGCGTTGCTGTTTCTACTCCGCAGTCGGCGCGAGGGGTCTGACCCCGGTCGCGCCCGTCGCGCGAGGGGGCTGCTCTCCGATCCCCTCCAGAAACTCGGCCAGGTCGAAGGTCATATGGTGCACGTGCGGCGGGGGCGCCGTCCAGCCCCGCATGGACCTGTGGACCGGATGGTCGTCGTTGGCATCGGAGCGGACCAGCACCGTGGTCATGCCGAGCGCGTGCGGGGCCTCCAGGTTGTGCGGCATGTCCTCGAACATCGCCGATTTCGGAGCCTCGACGCCGTGCGCCTTGAGGAAGGCGTCATAGCAGGCCGGGGTGGGCTTGGAGATGTACTCCGCGGCGACGATGTCGAAGATGTCCTCGAACAGGGGGAGCAGGCCGAGCTTGCCGGCGACGCGCTCGGCATGGGCGCGCGAGCCGTTGGTGAAGATGAGCTTGCGCCCCGGCAGCCGCTCGATGGCAGCCGCCAGCCGCGGCTGCTCGGCGAGGCCCGACAGGTCGAGGTCGTGCACGTAGTCGAGGAACGGCTTGGGGTCCATGCGGTGGACCTTCATGAGGCCCGCCAGCGTGGTGCCGAACTGGCGGTAGTAGCTCTTCTGCAGATGGCGCGCGTATTCGAAGGGCACGCCCAGATAGCGGGCGATGAACTCGCCCATCTTCTGGTCCACCTGGGCGAAGATGCGGGTGTCCGCCGGATAGAGCGTATTGTCGAGGTCGAAGACCCACACCTGGGTGCGGTCGAAGCCTCTGGCGTCGTTGTTGAAGCGAGGCGCAGGCCCCAACGTTCCCTCCCCCGTCGCGCCGGAGGCGCGCCCTGAAGACGTGGGGGAGGGACAGGGTGGGGGGGAATCACAGACCTCGGATGTGGTGGTTCCCCCCACCCCTAGCCCCTCCCCACATTTTGCTGGCGCGCCTTCGGCGCGACGGGGAGGGGAGTCCGGTCTCGCTTGCCGCTTTCTGCTCATGCCCTTCAATCTAGGCCGCCCTGGCGCTCCCACACCCACTTGAGGCTGCGGCGCATGCCGTCCTCCAGGCCGACCACCGGCCGGTAGCCCAGCTCCGCTTTGGCCTTATCGACGCTGCAGGCG
>DATMZP010000194.1:0-2033 GCA_035573595.1 Hyphomicrobiaceae bacterium | reverse complement strand
CCGGCGCCGGCAACTGTGGTGCCGAAGGTCGCCGAGCGGGTCGATCCGGCCCAGCTGGGCGGGGCGGTGCCCGCCATCGACACGGGGTCCTACGACCTCGCTCTCGCCGGCGCCCCGCACCGCTGGGGCGACTATGCGGTGGGCGAGAAGATCGACCACATCGACGGCATGACGCTGGAGGAGGCCGAGCACCAGATCGCCACGCGGCTCTACCAGAACACGGCCAAGGTGCACTTCAATCAGTACGAGCAGGCCCAGGGCCGGCTCAAGCGGCGCCTGATTTATGGCGGCGTGGTGATCTCGCTCGCCCGTGCCCTCTCCTTCAACGGCCTCGCCAACGCCTTCCATGTGGCATGCATCAACGCCGGCCGGCATGTGGCCCCCTGCTTTGCCGGCGACACCGTCTACGCCTGGTCGGAGGTGCTGGAGAAGGCGGAGCTGCCGGGCCGCACCGACATCGGCGCCCTGCGCGTGCGCCTGGTAGCCGCGAAGAACGGAAGCTGCGCCCTCTTCCCCCTGCAGAACGCCGCGGGCGAGTACGCCCCCGGCGTGATCCTCGACCTCGACCTGTGGCTCGTCCTGGCGCGCTGAGGCAC
Organism: Hyphomicrobiaceae bacterium; assembly: GCA_035573595.1. Lineage (GTDB taxonomy): Bacteria > Pseudomonadota > Alphaproteobacteria > Rhizobiales > Hyphomicrobiaceae > AWTP1-13. The sequence continues at coordinate 1,437 of DATMZP010000194.1, read as the reverse complement.
CTTCCTAAGCTACGCAAGCCCCAGCAGCTTGACTGCGTTCTCCTTCATGATGAGGGGGCGCACCTCGGGCTTGATGGGGATCTTCTCGAAGTCGGCAATCCAGCGGTCGGGGGTGAGCACCGGAAAGTCGGAGCCGAACAGCACGCGGTGGCGCAGGATGGAATTGCAGTATTGGATGAGGTTGGCGGGGAAGTATTTGGGCGACCACCCCGACAGGTCGATGTAGACGTTAGGCTTGTGGGTGGCCACCGACAGCGCCTCGTCCTGCCACGGGAACGACGGGTGCGCCGCAATGATCGGCATGTCCGGGAAGTCGACCGCCACGTCGTCGAGATGCATCGGGTTGGAGTATTTGAGCCGTACGCCGCCGCCGCCACGCATCTGGGCGCCGAAGCCGGTCTGGCCGGTGTGGAACAGCGCCGGCAGCTTGTGCCCGGCGATCACCTCGTAGAGCCCGTAGGCCTTGCGGTCGTTGGGGTAGAAGCCCTGCGTGGAGGGGTGGAACTTGAACCCGCGCACCCCGTACTCCTCGATCAGCCGGCGCGCCTCGCGCACACCCATCTTGCCGCGCGCCGGGTCGATGGAGGCAAACGGGATCAGCACGTCGGCGTGCTCCGCCGCCAGCTCCGCCACCTCCTCGTTGGCGATGCGCCAGATGCCGACCTCGGCCTCGCTGTCCACCGTGAAGATCACCGCCGCCATCTTGCGTTCGCGGTAGTATTGCGCCACCTGCGGGATGGTGGGCCGCCCCGCCTCCTTGAAGTACTTGGCCATGGCCTCGTCGAAGATGTGCGAGCAGGGATCGCGCGGTGCCCGCGCCGATGTCTCTGCGTGCGTGTGCACGTCGATGGCGACGATCTGGGTGGGATCGATCTTGGAAGCGTATTTGCTCATCGCGGGCCTCTTCGCTGCCGGCCAGACCGCACCCGGGGCCGGCGCTGACGCTCATGCGGCGGGAGTGACGCACAGAAACGGAGAGACGACAAGCCGTCTGCGCCAGCGACGTCCGGGTTTGAATTTGACACTTTCGATGGACCGGCGCATGTGACGCAGCGGCCGAAACCCAGCGCAAGGCAGGAGCAAGCCAATGGCTGCCGCCAAGCCGAATCCGCCCATCCTTGTTCGCAGGTACGCCCGCAGCCGCCTCTACGACGCGGTGAGGGGCCGCTATCTGACGGTGGAGGACCTGCACCGGTGGCTCAGGGACGGCATTGCCTTCCAAGTCCGCGACTCCGAGACCGGCGAGGACATCACCCGCGTGCTGCTCGCGTGAGGTCGCCCATGCCGTTTGCGGCTCGCCCGACAAGACTGGCCCTGACAGCAGCCCTCCTGCTCGCCGGCGTGCTGCACGGACCCGACGCCGCCCGCGCCGACGCGGCGCTGGCCGTGGGCCGGCCCGCCGACGTGGCCAGGCAGGGCCTCGCCGTGGGCTGGGCG
>DATMZP010000193.1:0-3376 GCA_035573595.1 Hyphomicrobiaceae bacterium | reverse complement strand
CAACATAGGCATGGAGCGAGGCGATGCTCGTGTACTCGGCTAGCTTGACGTTGAGGTCCATCTCCTCGGTCGTCGGGGAGAGCACCTCGACGATCGCGGCCGGCACCTCCGTCGTCAGATCTTGCAATGCTCCAGGCATGGAAGCCGACATGGGCTCCACCAGCACGTCGGGATAGCGCACGGTGGCCTCCGTCTCGACGCCGCGGCTATGTCCTGTCACCACCCAGATATCGGCATCGAGCCGCCGCCCGAAGGCGGAGATGAAGCGCTGCGCAATGAGGGAATGGGCCAGGCTGCCACCCGTCATCTGTTGTACGATCCGCCCCCTGTCGTACTCGAACCGGCCCTCGGCCTGCGAGGCCACGAACTTGAGGAAGGCGGCCTTGTCGACCTTGATGTGCGCGCTGACGTTCACGAGCCTGCTGATGTTTCGGTTGAACCCTTTCCGATCATCCAGGATAGCATGTCGGTCCGGCAGATGGCTACCGCGCGGACCACCAGCCTCGCCGATTGCCGGCGAAGTCGCTCCATCCTCCCCTGAGGCATCCGCCCCTACCCCAGCAGCGGCAAGGCCACGGCCAGCGTATAGCCGTTGAGCATGAGCAGGACGCCGAAGCCGGCCAGGCCGGCGCTCAGGCCGAGGAGCATGAAGTTGCCGATGATCAGGTGCACGGAGGCCAGCACGACGGCGATCTGGATCAGCGCCTGGCTCCAGTCGAAGTAGGGGTCCTTGCGCAGCGCCACGTCGCGCTCGATTTCCAGCGCCTTGCCCTTGGCGACCAGCCGGTCGGTGCCGTCGTCCGGGTCCTTCTTCAGCCTGTCGGCTTCGGCACGGTAGCCCTTGGCTTTGTCCTCGAGCGCCTTGCGGGCGGGCGCGGCCATGCCCGGCTCGGCGGCGAGCCGCAGCTCCACCTCGTCGGCGGCCAGCGTGTAGGACGTGCGGCGGATGGTCTTGGCCTGGTAGAAGGCCCAGGTGTTGGAGGCCTCGATGTTGGCGCGGGTGGCGTCCTTGGCGGCATTGGCGCCACCCACGCCGCAGATGGCGAGCAGCACGGCCAGCACGCCGATGTAGACGCCCACCCACTTGTTCAGCTCTTCCTTGTCGGCCTTCAGGCGATCGAGAACATCATCCATGGACATGCGCCACCTCCCCGCGGTGCATCTGGATTGAGCAGCTTACCGGTCGGTCAAACTCGGCTTGGAACAAGCGCGTTCCGGTCGAGCATCGTGCCGTCCGGGTTCAGACGATAGACGATGGGCACGCCGGTTGCCAGCTCACGCGCCACGATCTCCTCTCCACTGAGCCCTTCCAGCCGCATGATGAGCGCGCGCAGCGAGTTGCCATGGGCGGCCACCAGCACGTTGCGGCCCGCCTTTACCGCGGGCCAGATCTCGGCCTCGTAATACGGCAGCACGCGGGCGGCGGTGTCCTTGAGGCTCTCGCCGCCGGGCGGGGCGATGTCGTAGCTGCGGCGCCAGATGTGCACTTGGCTTTCGCCCCACTTGGCGCGCGCCTCGTCCTTGTTGAGGCCGGACAGGTCGCCGTAGTCGCGCTCGTTGAGCTTCTGCGACTTCTGCGTCGGGAGGCCCTCCTGCCCCAGCTCCTCCAGCATGAGGTCGAGGGTGTGCTGGGCGCGCAGGAGATCGCTGGTGAAGGCCACGTCAAACCTGTAGCCCCCGGCTTTGAGCAGCCGGCCGGCGGCGCGGGCCTCGGCCACGCCCGCCTCGGTGAGGTCGGGGTTCTTCCAGCCCGTGAACAGGTTGAGATTGTTCCACTGGCTTTCCCCGTGACGCACGAGAACGAGCACGTTGTCCATATCGTGTCTCCAAGGGGTCAGACCCCTCGCCTCTTCCATTGAGTTTTCGCACGACCGTCTGCGCGAGGGGTCTGACCCCTTTTCAATCCGGCAGCTCAATCGAGCCCGAGCACATCCATCATGCTGTAGAGCCCCGGCCCCTTGCCGCGCCCCCACAACGCCGCCTTGACGGCGCCGCGGGCGAAGATGCCGCGGTCGGCGGCCCGGTGCTTGAGCTCGACGATCTCGCCCTCGGCCGCGAGCAGCACGCTGTGGTCGCCCACCACGCTGCCGCCGCGCAGGGTGGCAAAGCCGATGTCGCCGCGCCGGCGCGCGCCGGTGTGGCCGTCGCGCACACGCACGCTCGCCTTGTCGAGATCGACGCCGCGGCCCTCGGCGGCGGCCCGGCCCAGCATCAGGGCGGTGCCCGACGGGGCGTCGATCTTGTGCCGGTGATGCATCTCCAGCACCTCGATGTCGAAGTCGGCATCGAGGGCCGCGGCGACCTTGCGCGTAAGAGCCACCAGCAGGTTGACGCCCAGGCTCATGTTGCCCGAGCGGATGACGGTGGCGTGGCGGGCCGCGGCAGCGATCTTGGCCTCGTCGTCGGCGCTCAAGCCGGTGGTGCCCAGCACGTGCACGATGCGGGCGTTGGCGGCGAGCGCGGCGAAATCCACCGACGCCGCCGGGACGGTGAAGTCGAGCACCGCGTCGGCCTTGGCGAACAGCTCCGGCGCATCGTCGGTGATGACGACGCCGAGCTTGCCCAGCCCCGCCAGCAGGCCTGCGTCCTGGCCCAGGGCAAGGGAGCCCTCGTGCTCCGCCGCGCCGATCAGGGTGCAGGCCTCGTTGCCATGCACGGCGCGGATCAACTCGCGCCCCATGCGGCCCGCCGCTCCCATGACGGCGATCTTCATCTTGCTCATCCGGCTGGCCTCCGACGGTCCGGGTATAGCAACGCGCGATGATTGCGCAAAGGGAGGCCGCCGCGACCGGAACGGGTCAGACCCCTTGGGACCGGCGCCGGAGCTTCAATCGCAACGGAGGAGGCGAGGGGTCTGGGGCGCCGTCTGCGGCCAGCTGCCTTTACGCCTCGGCCTTGGGCGGCAGGATCTGCCGGCCTCTGTACTTGCCGGTCTTGAGGTCGATGTGATGCGGGCGGCGCTGCTCGCCCGAGTCCTTGTCCTCGATGTAGGCCGGGGCCTGGAGCGCATCGGCGGAGCGGCGCGTTCCGCGCTTCATGCGGGACACTTTCTTGCGGGGAACGGCCATAGCGGGTGTCTTTCTTGCTTGGCTTGGCTGAGTTGGCGGGCTTTCAACAGGCTCGGCCCCGGCGCTGCCGCCGGGGCTCGTAAGATCGCGGGGGCTTATAGCGTCATTCGCGGACCCTGAACAAGTGGGGGCTTCTCCAGACTCCTCTCCAGGCTCCTCTGCGGCGATCTCTGCTGGGGCGACCGCGGCGGAGCCGTGCGCGTCTCGATGCGGGGCACCGGCACACACGAGAAGTCAGCCCGCGAGGCGCGCATTCTCACCGCGAGCCGCGAAGCCAGTCGGCCGGTGACGTCGCTCGGAGCCCCGGC
>DATMZP010000192.1:0-3015 GCA_035573595.1 Hyphomicrobiaceae bacterium | reverse complement strand
ATGCGCACCAGCACCTCGGCCCTGCCGGGCTTCGGCACCGGCTTGTCCTGGAAGGCCAGCTCCCCCGGCCCTTTCAGCACCCAGGCCTTCATGGTGGCCGGGACGGCCAGGGACTGGCCCGCACCCGTGCCTGCGGGGGCGCGCACCACGTTGTCATTCCTCATGAACGGCTCGATCCCTCTGCGGAGGCGGCCTGCTGCGGCCCCTGCTCGCCAAACTCCGCCGACAGCGTGCGGGCCGCGGCCGTCACGCTGTCGCGCATGCGTGCCAGATGCCCGTCAAGGCTCGCCCGCACCGTGGGCGCCGAGGCGCTGATGGCGCCGACGACTGCGCCCAGGTGGTCGCGGATGGCGGCGCCGACGCAGGTGACGCCGGGCCGATACTCCTCGCGCTCCACGGCATGGCTGTTGCGGCGCACCAGCCGCAGCTCCTCGATGAAGGCGTCGATCTCGGTGAAGGTGTTGGGCGTGAAGCGCGCCATGCCCCGGATCTGCAGAATGCGGCGGATCTCGTGCTCTGGGAGCCAGGCCAGCATGGACTTGCCGAGGGCGGTGGCGTGCGCGGCCTCGCTGGAGCCGACGATGCCCGAATCCACCCGCACCGCGTGGCGCCCCTCGCGCTTGAGCAGGGTGACGACCGCGTCGCCCTGCAGCACCGCCAGCTGCACTGTCTCACCGGTCTCCTCGCTGATCCGGTCCACATGCGGCTGGGCGCGCCGCGGCAGATCAACCTGTTTGAGGAACGCCTGCGCCAGGTGCAGCCCACGGGCGCCCAGGGCGTAGCGGCGACCGGGGGTGCGCACCACGTAGCCCCATTTCACAAGCGTGGCCAGCAGGTGGTGGCCGGTCGAGATGTTGAGCTGGGTCTGCTGCGCGAGCTCGGTGAGCTGCAGGCTTCCGGTGGATCTGGCCAGTGCATCGACCAGCGCCAGCGCGCGATCGACCGACTGCACGCTGTCGCGCCGGCGTACGCTGCCGCCCGCATGGTTTGCGGCGCTGTCCGTGTTCTGCGACGGCGCGTGCCCGGCCAAAGGTGAACGGTGCTGCGCGTACTCACTCAGGTCTGACATGCCGCGAGGTAAGACGGCCGCGGGCGGGCCGTCAACAATTTTTGCAAACACGAATATTCATTTCATATCGCGAAAGAAACGCGACCTAGCGGCCTGTGCGCTTGGCCTCGTTCTCTGGCTCCACGTGGATGAGCACCTCGGCGCCGGGCACCGCCCCGGCAAGCGCGGCTTCGAGGCGGTCGCAGATGGCGTGCGAGGCGGAGACCGTCATGTTGCCCGGCACGACCAGGTGGAACTCGATGAACGAGACGCGCCCGGCCATGCGGGTGCGTACGTCGTGGGCCTCGATGGCGCCCGCGGCATTGTCGGCGATGGTCGCGCGGATGCGGCGCCCGACCTCGGCCGCCACCGCCTCGTCCATGAGACCCCCCACCGAGTCGCGCACAAGGCGCCACCCGGCCCAGAGGATGTTGACTGCGACCGCGGCCGCGAGCGCCGGATCGAGGATGTGCCAGCCGGTCAGCGCCGCCAGGGCGAGGCCCACCAACACGCCCACCGAGGTCGCCACGTCGGTCAGCAGGTGCCAGCCGTCGGCGACGAGCGCCGGCGAGCGCTGTCTGCGGCCCCATCCTATCAGGAATGCGCACCAGACGGCATTGATGGCGGTGGCGACGGCATTGAGCCCGAGACCGGCGCCCAGATGCTCAAGCAAGCGCGGCTTGACGAACGCGTCGTAGGCCTCGTGCAGGATCAGGAGGGCCGCCACCACGATGAGAACGCCTTCGGCCACCGCCGAGAAGTATTCCGCCTTGTGGTGACCGAACTGATGGCGCCGGTCGGCGGGCCGGGAGGCCACCTGGATGGCATAGAGGGCGATGCCGGCCGTGACCAGGTTGACGATGCTCTCGAGCGCATCCGAATAAAGCGCGGCGCTGCCGGTCTGCCAGTAGGCCGCGAACTTGAGGGCGATGACCCCCGCAGCCACGGCTATGGAGCCAAGCGCGGCGAGCTTGAGCTTGTCGGCTGGCGAACGCGCGGGGCCGGTCATGGCTGCGCTCCCGTCCGCCGCCGGATGCGGACCGTGATGCGGACCGTCGCAACGGGCAGGCCGAGGGCTTTTCCACACCCCCGCACTATGCGCGCGCCGGCGAATCTGGTCAGGCTCTGGGAAGCCTCTGGCTCGGCCAGGCCACCGGTGTCGTCGCGTCCGGCCGCTGTGCCTCTTGCGCGAGGAGATCGCACCGAATGGCCAATTTCCCAACGCACATCGCCGTCGGCACCGTGGTGAGCGGGGCGCTGGCGACCGTCACGGTCGCCGCCGACATGGTGGCCCCCGAGAACATCGTGGCGGTTACGCTGGCCGGCGTGCTGGGGTCGGTGCTGCCCGATATCGACCTGGAGGAGTCGCGCCCGGCCCGTGCCATGTTCTCCGGCCTCGCGGTGTTCTTCTCGTTTGCGGTGCTGTTCGGCCTGGAGCGCAAGTATTCCATTGCCGAGATGTTCGTCCTCTGGCTCGGCACGTTTTTCCTTGTGCGCTACGTGGCCAAGGAGGTGTTCTTCCGCTTCAGCTACCATCGGGGCGTGTGGCACTCGCTGCTGGCCCTGGTGTTTTGCGCCGTCGTGACGGCCTGGGTGTTCTACCGGCTGCTCGGGCGCGATCCGGCCGTGGCTTGGCTTGCGGCCGGTTTCATGGGGATCGGCTTCCTGACGCACCTCATCCTCGACGAAATCTACTCTGTCGATGTGATGGATACGCGCATCAAGGCCTCGTTCGGCACCGCGCTCAAGCTGTTCGATTACCGCCACCTCGGCCACTCCGGGGTCCTGGCCGTGGCGACCGTGCTGGTGTTCCTGGCGGCGCCGCCGGCCAGGAGCTTCCTGGACAGCATCACCTCGCGGACGCTATGGGTCGAGCTCAACCAGAGATTGCTGCCGAAGAATAACCAGTGGTTCAGCGGGATGGCGTGGCTGCGGGAGCCGCGCTCCGGCTCCAAGGCGGATACCAT
>DATMZP010000191.1:0-8172 GCA_035573595.1 Hyphomicrobiaceae bacterium | reverse complement strand
CTTCGCCCTGTCCCTGGCTTTCGGGCTCGTCGCGCTCAGGACCTCCGGCGTCGCCTTCATGATCGTCACCTTGATGTTCGCCCAGGCCGGCTATCTCACCTCGCTCTATTTCGCCGACTACACGCGCGGCGACGAGGGCTTCGTGCTGAGGGGCGACATCCGGCGCGCCGTGCTTCCCGGCGGCCTGTCGCTGGATCTCACCAACCCCGTCGTGCGCTACAATCTGGCGCTGGCGCTGCTGGCCGTCTGCCTCATCGGCTGCCTTGCCCTGGTGCGCTCCCCCGTCGGCCGCGTGCTGGTCGCCATCCGCGAGAACGAGGAGCGCACCCGCATGCTGGGCTATGACACCCAGGCCACCAAGCTCCTCGCCCTGGTCCTCTCAGGCACCGTCGCGGCGGCGGCGGGCGCGGCCTACGCGCTGTTGTTCGCCTACGTCGGTGCCACCTTCGCCTCGATCCAGTATTCCATCCTGCCGCTGCTCTGGGTGCTGCTCGGCGGTGCCGGCACCGTGCTCGGGCCGCTGGTTGGCACGGTGCTGATGTTCTACCTGGTGGACGTGACCAGCGGGTACACGAGCGCCTACATGCTGGTGGTGGGTGTCGCCCTGCTGGTGCTGGTGGTGTGGTTCCCCAAGGGCCTGCTCGGCACCCTGCGCGAGAGAGCGATGCCGTGGCTCCCGTGACGCTGCTCTCGACCGTGGGCCTCAGCCGGCATTTCGGCGGCCTGCGCGCCGTGGACAACGTGACCTTCGAGCTGGCGCAAGGCGAGGTGCGTGCCATCATCGGCCCCAACGGGGCGGGCAAGAGCACCTTCGTCGGCCTGGTCTGCGGGCGTATTGCACCCAGCGCCGGCCGCATCGTCTTCGAGGGGCGAGACATCACCAACCTGCCGGCGCACCGCCGGGTCCGCCTCGGCATCGCCTACACGTTCCAGATCACCTCGATCTACGGCAATCTCTCCGTATTCGACAACGTGGCCCTGGCCGTGCAGAGCGCGATGCGAAATGGGGTCAGACCCCTTGCCTCCGAGGACGGGGTCAGACCCCTTGCACGGTCAGCCTCGGCTAAGGTCGCGCCGACGGAGGCAAGGGGTCTGACCCCATCTTCCGAGCTGGACAGCCGTGTCAGCGACGCCCTCTCCCGCGTCGGCCTCTCGGATCGGGGCGACGCGAAGGCTTCCACCCTCTCGTACGGCCACCAGCGGCTCCTCGAGGTGGCCATGGGGCTGGCGCTGGCGCCGAAGCTGCTTATCCTCGACGAGCCCACGCAGGGCCTGTCCGACGCCGAGGTCGCCGGGTTCTGCGACCTGATCCGGGCCATCGCCAGGGACGCCACCGTGCTGCTGATCGAGCACAACATGGACGTGGTGATGCAGCTTGCCGGGCGCATCACCGTCATGAACAATGGCGCCATCCTGTCCGAGGGCACGCCCGCCGAGATCCGCGTCGATGCGGCCGTGCAGCGCGCCTATCTGGGGGCGTGAGCGCCATGCTCAACGTCAGCGCCATCGATGGCTGGTACGGCAACGTGCAGGTCCTGCGCGACCTCTACTTGTCGGTGACGGCCGGCGAGGTCCTCTGCATGCTGGGCCGCAACGGCGCCGGAAAGACCACCTCGCTCAAGGCGATCATGGGGCTCATACGCCCCCGCTCCGGCTCGATCCGCCTCGACGGCGTAGAACTGACCAGCCTGCCGGCCCACGAGATCCCGAAGCAGGGCATCGCCTACGTGCCCCAGGGCCGCCGCCTGTTCGCGGAGCTTACCGTGGCCGAGAACCTGGAGATCGGCCTGATGGCGCGGGGACGTGGCCACGCGACGCTGGAGCGGGCGCTCGCCCTGTTCCCCATTCTGCGGGAGCGCCTGCGGCAGCGATCGGGAACGCTCTCCGGCGGCGAGCAGCAGATGCTGGCGATCGCGCGGGCGCTGTGCGTGGAGCCCAAGGTGCTGCTGCTCGACGAGCCCACCGAGGGCCTGATGCCGGCCATGATCGCCGCCATCCGCGACTGCGTGCGCCAGTTGCGCGAGCAGCGCGTCGCCATCGTCCTGGTGGAGCAGCGCGTCGATGCGGTGCTGCCGGTGGCCGACCGGGTGGCCTTCATCGAGAACGGCCGCACTCGCGAAGTAGTGGACGTGGCGACGCTGCGCGGCGACCTCACGCTGGTGCACCGCTACGTGGGCGTGGGGCAGCGACGATGATCCGGCGCGCCACGGCCCTCGCCGCCGCGGCATCGGCTCTGGTGCCGCTGCTGGCGCTGCTTGCGACGGCGGCACTGGCCCACGGCGGCGACCGCGCCTTCGTTCTCCTTTTGCCGACGGGCTACTATCTGGTGGGCGGCACGCTGGCCGTGGCCGCCACCTTCCTGCTGCTCGCCCTCATGCCGAAGGGCATCTCCGACCGCCTCGCCGGCGCGCGCGTGCCGCTGCTGACGCTGCGGCCGCCGAGCCCCATCCCCACCAGCCTGCTCGCCTTCCTGTTTCTCGCCTTCCTGCTGGCGACAGGTCTCTACGGCAGCCGCGACCCGCTGGCCAATCCGCTGCCGCTGACGATCTGGACGCTATGGTGGGTCGGCTTCACCCTGGCCACCGCGCTGCTCGGCAATGTGTGGAGCTATGTGAACCCGTGGACAGGGGCCTATCGTCTGGCGATGCGGCTTGCCGGACAGATGAAGCCGTTGCTTGGCTATCCGCCCTGGTTCGGCTACTGGCCGGCGATCGTGCTGTTCCTCGGCTTTGCCTGGTTCGAGCTGATCGACATTGCGCCCGACAATCCCGAGCGGCTGGCTGTGGCCGTCGGGGCCTATTGGCTGTTTACCTTGATCGCCCTCATCCTGTTCGGCGAGGAGGCCTGGCTGGGGCGCGCCGAGCCGTTCAGCGTCTTCTTCCGCTTCATCGGCTGGCTGTCGCCCCTGATCTGGACGCCCGCGGCGCCCGACGACGACACCCGGCAGCGGCTCTCCCTGGCGATGCCCGGCGCAGGCCTCATGGACCGCGGCGCGCTGCCACCCAGCGGCGTGCTGTTCATCCTGCTGACGCTGGCCTCGGTATCGTTCGACGGTCTCTCCAAGACCTTCTGGTGGCTTGGCCACAACGGCATCAATCCGCTGGAGCTCCCCGGCCGCTCGGGCGTGCTCGGCATCAACACGGCCGGACTGGTCCTGACCTGGGAGGCGCTGGCGGTGCTCTATAGCGGCGCCGTCCTCATCGGCTGGCTGCTGGCCGGCCGGCCGGGGAAGCCCGCCGCGCTGCTGGGGACGCTGGTGTTCTCCATCATGCCGATCTCGCTCGGCTTCCATTTCTCCCACTACCTCACCGCCCTTCTGGTCAACGGCCAGTACGCCTACGCTGCCGCCAGCGACCCGTTCGGCACCGGCGCCGATGTGCTCTCCCTCGGCCGCTTCCACGTCACCACGTCGTTCCTCAACACCTACGAGGGCACCCGCGCCATCTGGAACGCCCAGACCGCCGGCATCGTCACCGGCCATGTCCTGGCGGTCCTCCTCGCCCACGAGCTGGCCCGCCGCTCCATGCCCGGCAAGCGTGCCCTGGTGCTGAGCCAGCTGCCCCTGGCCACCGTCATGGTCGGCTACACGCTGTTCGGCCTGTGGCTGCTGTCGACCCCCGCGGCGGGGTAGTCGGGGCGGCATCGCTCCACCGCCTGCGGGCGCCTCTCCAGGCCCTTCGATCTGACATCATTTTGAGCGGTATTGGAGTGAGAACTCACGAGACGCGACCCGGAGCGTCGCGGGCCTTTGGCCCGCTTTACTCCGGCCGGATGACGGGTAGAGGCTATGGTGGCGGACTCGGAAGTCTGACACCGATGGATGGAGTGGCGATGGGCACTGGCAATCCCCCCCTTGACCGTGCTGTCTTCGTGCGGCCGATCGCCCACCGCGGCTGGCACGACAAGGCCAAGGGGCGCCTGGAGAACACGGCGCCGGCCTTCCGCGCCGCCATCGAGAAGGGCTACGGCATCGAGTGCGATCTGCAGGGCGCCGCCGACGGCACGCCGATGGTGTTCCACGACGCCGAGCTCGACCGGCTGGTGGCGGGCTCGGGGCCGATCTCCGCCTACGCGCCGGCCAGCCTCGCCAGGTTGCGCTACAAGGGGCAGGACGAAAGAATTCTGGGCTTCGGCGATCTGCTGGACCTGGTCGGCGGCCGGGTGCCGCTGCTGGTCGAGGTGAAGCGGAACGGCACCCCGCGGCCGGAGTTCCTGGAGAGGATCGCCCGCCAGGCGTCCGCCTACAAGGGCCCCATCGCGCTCATGTCTTTCGACCGCGGCAGCGTTGCCGCGCTGGGCGGGCTGGCGCCCACGGTGCCGAGGGGGCCGGTCGTGGGAGGCCGGCAGCTGATCGCGAGCCTGCTGGCGGCGCGCCGACGCAGGCGCGAGAGCGCTGCGGCCTCGCGCCTCTTCGCATCGGCGCCGGAGGGGGTGGCGTTCTATGCCGTCGATATCAAGCTGGCAGCGGTGGTGGGGGCATGGATGACCCGGCGCGGCCAGGCGCTGCCGCTGTTCACCTGGACGGTGCGGACGCTCCGCCAGCGGGCGCGGGCCGCACGCTGGGCCGATGCGCCGATCTTCGAAGGCTATGAGGCCTGACGCCTCGCCCGCGCCGGCCCGCTTCTTGCGTGGCATTGCGGCGGTGCGGGGTGTGTGGTCCTCTGTGCCTCGGATTGATGGCAAATCGCGGGTGCGAGCGTCTTGAGTCTGGATCGGAGGAGCGGCTTGGGGCATGCCAAGGTCGAGGTCGCGGCGAAGATCGCCGACGTGCCCGCCGAGGCGTGGGACGCCTGCGCCAATCCCGACCCCGCCACCTACAACCCGTTCGTGGCGCACGCCTTCCTCAAGGCGCTGGAGGATGCCGGCACGGTGGGAGGCCGCACCGGCTGGACGCCGCGGCACCTCGTACTGAGGGACGAGAGCGGCGGCGTGGCCGGCTGCGCGCCCTGCTACCTCAAGTCCCACAGCCAGGGCGAGTATGTGTTCGACTACGGCTGGGCCGACGCCTACATGCAGGCGGGCGGGCGCTACTATCCCAAGCTGCAGATCGCCGCGCCGTTTACGCCCGTGCCGGGGCCGCGGCTGCTGGTCCGCCCCGGCCCCGACAGCGAGGCGGGCGAGGCGACGCTGGCCGCCGCCGCCATCGAGCTGGCGGAGCGCAGCGGCATCTCCGGCGTTCACATCACCTTCCTCACAGAGGGGGAATGGACCCGGCTCGGCGCCCAGGGCCTGCTGCAGCGGACCAGCCAGCAGTTCCACTGGCGCAACGCCGGCTATGCTACGTTCGAGGACTATCTGGCCTCCCTCGCCTCGCGCAAGCGCAAGGACACGCGCAAGGAGCGCGCGCAGGCGCTGGACGGCGGTCTCAGCGTGGAATGGCTGCGCGGCCGCGAGATCACCGAGGCGCACTGGGACGCATTCTTCGCCTTCTACATGGAGACGGGCTCGCGCAAGTGGGGCCGGCCCTATTTGAACCGCAAGTTCTTCTCGCTGCTTGCGGCCGGCGCCGAAGGCGACCGCTGCCTGCTGATGCTGGCCAGGCGCGGCCGGCGGTCCATCGGCGGGTCGTTCCACATCGTGGGCGGCGACTGCCTGTTCGGCCGGTACTGGGGCGCCGTGGAGCACCAGCCGTTCCTGCATTTCGAGATGTGCTACTACCAGGCCATCGACTACGCCATCGCCCACAAGCTCCAGCGCGTCGAGGCAGGCGCCCAGGGCGAGCACAAGCTGGCGCGCGGCTATCTGCCGGCCAAGACATACTCCGTGCACCACCTGGTCGATCCGGCGCTGCGCCGCGCGGTGGCCCAGTTTCTGGAGCGCGAGCGCAGGAGCGTGGACGCGGCTTGCGAGGTGCTGGGCGAGCACGGCCCCTTTCGCAAGGGACCGTCGGATCAGGCGTGAGGGGAGCGCACGGCCGTCAACAGGTGGGCGCCCGGCCAACGATCCACCGGAGCGAAGCTAACGGCCCAGCCGAACAGCAGGAGCAGGAGCAGTACCGCGGCAACCAGGGTGTCGAGACGCTCGGCGCGGCGCGAGGCACGCGATCGGGGCGTCCCAACAAGATCCTCCCAGGTGGCGCTTTCCTCCATCTTATGCATTTTTTTGGCACTCTGAGAAGCTGAGTCGAGAGGTCGCCGGAATCGCATCATGCCATTGGCACGGGATGAAAGCTGTTGCGAACTTGACGCTACCGTTATCAAACCATTAACACGCGGTCAGCGTTCGGAGGGCGACAGATGGCCTACGACAGTGACAACGTGTTTGCGAAGATCCTACGCGGCGAGTTGCCCGCGCACAAGGTTTATGAGGACGCCGATACACTCGCGCTCATGGACATCATGCCGAGGTGCGAAGGGCACTCGCTGGTAATCCCGAAGGCGCCGGTGCGCAACGTTTTCGACGCCAGCGACACGCAACTGGCCGCTTGCATGCGGACGGTCAAGAAGGTGGCTGCGGCGGCGATGCAGGCCTTCGGTGCCGATGGCATAACCCTGCTGCAGGCCAACGAGCGCGCCGGCGGACAGGTCGTGTTCCACATGCACTTCCATGTCATGCCGCGCTGGGACGGACAGCCGCTCGGACGGCCGGCCGCCAATATGGAGAAGGCCGAGGTGCTGGCCGCCAACGCGGAGAAGATCCGAAAGGCGCTCGCTGCTTGAGCAGGGCGCCGGATCGCCCGAGGGGCAGGCGGAGCCCGGCCTGCCGCCCGCTGAGCGTTTGATCGCATGAGCCGTTGGGCGCAAGACCCGGAAGGCGCGGCGGACGCGCTGATCCTGCGCAGCCTGGACGATATCGCCGTGGCCGGGCAGGTGCTGCTCGTCAACCAGGCCCGGTCGCTGCCGACGGTGCTGCGCCAGCGCGGCGTGGATTGCATGGTCTGGAGCCGGCGTCTGGTGGAGGGCATGGCGGCATCCCCTTGGCCGCCGCCGGGGCCGTACGATCTTGCGCTGGTCCGGCTCCCCAAGGCCCGCGACGAGCAGGCGATGACCGCCCACGCCGCCATGGGCGCCTTGCGGCCCGGCGGCCGCCTCATCCTTTACGGCGGCAACGACGAGGGCATCCGCTCCGCTGTCGCGCCGCTGGAGGAGCTGACCGGTCATGTGGAAACGTTAGCCACGCGCGGCCATGGCCGCGTGCTGGCGGTGCGGAGGCCCGAGGCGGTGGCCGGCTTGCGCGGCGCCCTGGAGGCCTGGCGTACCGTGTCGAGAATGGAGATCGCTGGCGCCATCCGCGACTGGGTGAGCTATCCGGGCTGCTTCGCGGCTGGCCGTCTCGACGAGGGGACGGCGCTGCTGCTCGCGGCGCTGCCTCGGATCGGGGCCGGCGCCCGCGTGCTGGACTACGGCTGCGGCACCGGCGTCGTCGCTGCCGCCGTGCTCTCCCGGCAGCCCGAGGCCAGGCTGGAGGGGATCGACAGCGACGCCGTGGCCCTGGAAGCCGCGCGCGAGAACGTCCCCTCCGCCCGCTTCAGGCCGGGCACCCGACTTGCCGATTCAGGCAGGCGCGACTACGCCGCCATCGTGTCCAACCCGCCGCTGCACCAGGGCATCGCCGAGGACCGGACGCTGCTCGACCGGCTGGTGGCCGAGGCGCCGTCACGCCTCGCGCCGGGTGGTCTCATGCAACTCGTGGTGCAGCGGCGCGTGGCCCTGGAGCGGCTGCTGGGGCAGCATTTTGCCGAGGTCGAAGTCGTGGCCGAGACCAGCCGATACCGGGTGTGGCGAGCACGCGCCGCGGCGCCGTGAGACCGTCCGGAGGCTGGTACCCCATCAGGGCACCAGCTTGTAGCCGCCCGTCTCCGTGACCAGCAGCTCGGCGTGGGCGGGATCCTTCTCGATCTTCTGCCGCAGGCGGTAGATGTGCGTCTCCAGCGTGTGCGTGGTGACGCCGGAATTGTAGCCCCAGACCTCCTGCAGCAGCACGTCGCGCGTCACCACCTTCTCCCCGGCGCGGTAGAGATATTTGAGGATCGACGTCTCCTTCTCCGTCAATCGCACCTTGGAGCCCTTCTCGTCGATCAGCATCTTCGAGGCCGGGCGGAAGCTGTAGGGGCCGACGCCGAAGACCGCGTCCTCGGACTGCTCATGCTGGCGAAGCTGGGCGCGGATCCGCGCGAGCAGCACCGGCAGTTTGAACGGCTTGGCGATATAGTCGTTGGCGCCGGCGTCGAGG
>DATMZP010000190.1:0-3254 GCA_035573595.1 Hyphomicrobiaceae bacterium | reverse complement strand
GCATAGGGCCAGGCGGCAAAGTCTGGAAGGCCGGTCAAAAAGACAAAGGGGGCTGCCACGAGGCCCGAAGTCATCGCCACCAGGGTGGTGGCGACGACAGGTTCCAGGTCAAGCTTGAGAAGGGCGTTCCAGCCGGCGTGGCAGGCAGCCGCGGTCAGCACCGCGACGAAAACGAAAAGCTCCATCGCCCAGGGAACCTCGAGGAAGGACCGGCCGCCGTCGCCTTGGTTCGTGCCGCATCTACGGCAAGCACACCGGTTTTCTCATCGGAGACGGAGCGCCGCTTCAAGACAACGACGCCCGCCAGCGTGGATACTCCCCACACGCCAATAGGATCGCGGTTGCTAACCCCGGACCGCCACCTTCACCGTCTGCGGCGCACCGGAGGTGCTGCCGCTGCGGTCGGCGACGACGATGTCGAAGCTGGCGGCACCGCCGCCGCGGCCGTCGTGCACGAAACTGACCTGCCCGGCTTCGAGGTCGGCCTGGGTGAATGCGGTCACCGCCTTGCGCGGGGCGTTTGCCAGGGCCAGGTAGCCGTTGCGGACGTTGGAGACGGTGAACTTCAGGTCCTTGGAGCTATCGTCCGGGTCCAGCGCGTTGAGGTCCTGCAGAGTGATCGGCGCCGAACCGCCCTTCGAGACCTCGATCTGCAGGTCGCCGGCGAGGGTGGGGGGGATGTTCTTCACCTCGGCGGTGAGGTTGCCGCCCACCTCCAGCGCCAGTTTGCCGTAGCGCACGTTGCCGCTGACATCGCCTCCGCTGCGGATGTCGATGAGGTGCTTGACCACGACCTCGCCCTGCAGCGTGCCGTGGATCTCGGCGTTGTCGGACTTGACCTTCCCGAACAGCCGGCCGTTGGGATGCACCAGCACCGACTTAGCCGCCACGTCGCCCTCTAGATAGCCGAACACCTCCAGTTGACGACAGTTGCGCAGCTCACGAACGCCACGGATTACCGTGTCCTCCGTGACAATAAGCACGCCGTTATCAGCCACTGATTTGCCCCGTTTCCCATCCCCCCAATCCTGCAGGATCGGGGCCAAGGTGGGCAGGAACTTGGCCGAAAAACTTGACCGGCACAAGCCATAACCGGCTGACGCCGCATGCACTTCATGCCAGGGTGGCGCGGCCGGCACAGGCAAGACCGGCAGACCTCTGGGGAGACATGCACCAATGCGAGCGATCCTCGCTTATCTGACCGCCAAGCCTGGCATGGAGGCAAAGTTCAAGGAGACGATGACGGCCCAGGCCCAGCGCTGCCTGGCCAACGAGCCGGGCTGCCTGCAGTTTGATGTGACCCAGGACCCCAAGGACTCGTCGCGGTTCGTGATGCTGGAGGTCTATAAGGACGACGCCGCCATCAAGGCGCACCAGGACAGCCTGCACTTCAAGGATTTCCGTCCCGTGATCAGCGAGCTGGTGGCCGACCGCAAGGTCGAGGTGTTCAGTATCGTGTCGGACGGCAGGACGAAGAGGTAGGGGGCGCAGGGGTCGGGCGAAGCTGGGCCCGACGACACGGTCCGGGTGAATGGTGAGTGGCGAATGGGGCCCCCATTCGCCACTCACCATTCGCCACTCGCGCATTTGGCGGGCTGCGTCGGTTGGACGCAAGGGTCGCCCCTCCGAAATTCCCAGAGGCGCCGCAGCGATGGCGTCCCTGCGGTCTCCACAGCTGTATGCGAATTGGCCGCCGTGTGCCGCCTTGGTCCGGCCACGGCGCCGATGCACCTTCCGCGGCTTTCGCGCGGACCGCGGCCGAGCGTCCGGCAGCGAGCGGCAAGCAGTGCTGCCTGCAGGACTTGGCTGCGGGATATGGGTTGCGGGCTATGGAATGAATGAGGGCAGATGCCGATGCGCGAGACTGTTCGTCTGCTGGGGGCGATGATGGTCGCCGCGGCGCTGCTGCATGTCTCGGGCAGTCTCGGGCCGGCCGACGCGCAGGCCCCGATGCGGCAGATCAGGCTGACCGAGCGGCAGGTCGAGGGCTTCATTGCCGCCCAGAAGAAGCTGGCGACGGCCAAGGCCGAGACCGAGTTCGAGGCCATCGCCAAGGAGCACGGCTTCGCCAGCCTCGACGAGATCGACGACGTGGAGGCCAACATCGTGCTGCTGATGAATGCCATCGATCCGGCCACCAGGGCGTTCAGCGAGCCGCCCATCCTCATCAAGCGCCGCATCGACGAGGTGACGACCGACAAGACTATGCCGGAGACGGAGCGCAAGCAGGCGCTGCAAGAGCTGACGGCGGCGCTGAGCACCGCCCGGCCCATCCAGTTTCCCGACAACATCGAGCTGGTGAAGAAGTACTACGACCAGCTGCAGGCAGCGCTGGAGTAGGGATCAGGGCGTGGCGCCGTAGCGGTGCAGGTCTGCCCCGTGGCTGCGCAGCCAGCGCTTGGCTTCCTCCAGCCGCGGCATGCAGCGTGCCACGTGCTTCCAGAAGCGGGGGCCGTGGTTCATCTCCAGAAGATGGGCGACCTCGTGGGCGGCTACGTAGTCGAGCACGTGGCCCGGCGCCATGACGAGGCGCCATGAGAAGGACAGAAGGCCGCCGGCGGTGCACGAGCCCCAGCGGCTGGTCTGATCGCGCACGCTGATGCTGCGCGCCTTCACGTTCAGCGTCCGGCTGTGGCGCGTGACCGAGGCGTCGAGGTCGGCGCGGGCCTGCTCCACCAGCCAGTCCTTCATCCGGCGCGAGGCATGCTCCAGCCGTCCCGAGACCACAAGCTGCGGCAGCCTTCCGGTTGCGGCGGCCACCTCAACCACCGGACGCGCCCGCGCGATGCCGGAGAGGCACAGGCGATGCACGCGGCCGCGTAGCGGTATCCTCGCGCCGTCGGCGAATGGGACGGGCTCCGGCACCGCACCCAGGCACTCGCGCACCCAGTCGAGATTGCTCTCCACGAAGCGGCTCGCTTCCTCCATGCGGCACTGGGCGGGGACGGTGACGAGGACCGCGCGCTTCGTCTTGCTCACTCTCAGCGTGAGCCGCCGTGCCGCCGCATGGCGCCTCACCTCGATCGGCGCACCGAGCGCCTCAAGCTCAAGCGTGCTCCTGAAGGAGCTGCTCCGCCCTCTGCCCATCGGCTTCTCTTGCCCTCCTGCGGGTGGGACTCCGCCCGTCCCCGTCATGACCCGCGCGCCGCGCTCGCGCAGCATCACACTGCCGCCCTAGCAAAATTTGTACAAGACGGTCAGCATCGTTCAAGCCTTGCTTAAGAGAGATGACGATCGTGTGGCGCGATCGCGAC
>DATMZP010000189.1:0-7021 GCA_035573595.1 Hyphomicrobiaceae bacterium | reverse complement strand
GGCGTCGGCTCCAAGGCTTATGCGCCGCCCCATCAGCTCTTCGATCCAGCCGACATCCTGTGGATTAGTATGTAGACGGCACTCTACGTGTGTAAGCTTGCCGTCCCTGCGGATTGTCATGTCGATCTGACGAGGCTGCTTTGGATTATCGGGATCAGGGATCTTTTCATTCCGCACGACTGTCGAACCATCAGGCTCCAGCAACCGCTTGATCCTCTCAACCTGCTGCTCCATCGCATCGGAAGCTTTCGACATCGATTGTTACTCCGGTGCGCGCGGATCATGCGTGCCACGTCGCAACAAATTAGGAGCAATTGCAGCAGCCGACCTTGCCACCGATAGAGTCAGCAGAAATGAGGGTGCATCGGTGCAATCGGGCTGACGCCCGATTGGCACCCTACGCCTCAAATATCCAAATCCTTCGCGAACGCAGCGCGCTCCTGGATGAAGCGGAACCGCGCCTCCGGCTTTGAGCCCATCAGCGCATTGACGGCGTCGCTGGTGGCCGCGCGGTCGCCCACGATCTCCACCCGGAGCAGCGTGCGCTTGGTCGCGTCCATGGTGGTCTCCTTGAGCTGGGAGGCGTTCATCTCGCCCAGGCCCTTGAAGCGGTTCACCTCCACCTTGGCGTTGTGGGCGAACTCGCTCTTGATGAGCGCGTCCTTGTGCTTGTCGTCGCGCGCGTAGACCGACTTGGCGCCGTGCGTGAGCTTGTAGAGCGGCGGCAGCGCCAGGAACAGGTGCTGGTTCTCGATCAGCTGCGGCATCTTCTGATAGAAGAAGGTGATGAGCAGCGAGGCGATGTGGGCGCCGTCCACATCGGCGTCGGTCATGATGATGACGCGCTCGTAGCGCAGGTCGTCGTCGCGATACCTCTCGCCCGTGCCCACGCCCAGCGCCTGCAGCAGGTCGGACAGTAGTTGGTTCTCCGACATCTTCTGCGACGAGGCGTTGGCCACGTTGAGGATCTTGCCGCGCAAGGGCAGAATGGCCTGGCGCTCGCGGTCGCGCGCCTGCTTGGCGGAGCCGCGGGCCGAGTCGCCCTCGACGATGAAGATCTCGGTGCCCTGCTTGGTGCTGAGCGAGCAGTCGGCCAGCTTGCCGGGCAGCCGCAGCTTGCGGCCGGCCTGCTGGCGGCCGATCTCCTTCTCGCGCTTCTTCTTGAGGCGGTCCTCGGCCTGCTCGATGGCCCACTCCAGCAGCCGGGTGGCCTGCTGCGGCGAGTCCGCCAGCCAATGGTCGAAGGCATCGCGCACGGCGCTCTCGACGATGCGGGTGGCCTCCTGGGTGGCGAGCTTGTCCTTGGTCTGGCCCTGGAACTCGGGCTCGCGGATGAACACCGACAGCATCGCCGTTGACGTACCCAGCACGTCGTCGGCCGTCACCTGTGCCGCCTTGCGGTTGCCGACGCGCTCGCCGAACTCGCGCAGGCCCTTGGAGAGGGCGGCGCGCAGGCCGTTCTCGTGGGTGCCGCCCTCGGGCGTCGGCACGGTGTTGCAGTAGGAGTTGAGGAAGGCGTCGGCGTCGGCCACCCAGCATACCGCCCATTCCACCGAGCCGTGGCCGTTGGCTTTCTCGATGCGGCCGGCGAACAGGTCCTTGGTGACGCGGGTGGCGCCGTTGATGGTGGCTTCCAGATACTCCTTGAGGCCGCCGGGGAAATGGAAGGTGGCCTTCTCCGGGGTGTCGTCGGTGATGAGCGCCTTGGCGCAGGTCCAGCGGATCTCGACGCCGCCGAACAGGTAGGCCTTGGAGCGCGCCATGCGGAACAGGCGCTGCGGCTTGAAGGCCGCCCCCTTGCCGAAGATCTTCTCGTCCGGCCTGAAGCGCACCTTGGTGCCGCGCCGGTTCTTGATGGATCCGAGGTTCTTGAGCTTGCCCAACGGCTCGCCGCGGCTGAATTCCATGCGGTAGAGCTGCTGGCCGAGCGCCACCTCCACCTCCAGCTTCTCGGCCAGCGCGTTGACCACCGACACGCCGACGCCGTGCAGGCCGCCGGAGGTGTTGTAGACCTTGGAATCGAACTTGCCGCCCGAGTGCAGCGTCGTCATGACCACTTCGAGGGCGGACTTGTTGCGGAACTTCGGGTGCGGGTCGACCGGGATGCCGCGGCCGTTGTCCGTCACCGTGAGCCAGCCGCCCTCCTCCAGCTCCACCTCGATCCAGGAGGCGTGGCCGGCCACGGCCTCGTCCATGGAGTTGTCGATCACCTCGGCGAACAGGTGGTGCAGCGCCTTCTCGTCGGTGCCGCCGATGTACATGCCGGGCCGGCGCCGCACCGGCTCCAGGCCCTCCAGGACCTCGATGTCGGCTGCGGTGTAGCTGTCGGACGCCTCGGCAGGCTTGCGAACGGCACGCGCCACGGGTCTTTCTCTCGCTCCACGTTGGGGTTGTAGGTTCAGCGGGGTCCCGGCGGGCTCGGCGGCGGCCTCTCTGAGGGACTGTGGGCGAAGCTCCATAGGAAGAAGCTGCGGCGAAGGCTCCGGACGAGGCATCTGAACGAGATTCAGGCTCGCCTGGGGCTTCGGCGCCGCGGTCTGAGGCTCGGCCTCCTTGGCGGCGGGGTCCGTCCGGCCGAACAGATCGCGCAAAGCCCCCAGGCGAAACACCGGCATGGACTTAAGCTCATCGCTGTTTCAATGCTAGCCGACGCAACGCCACACACATGGAAAGACCGAGGCATCCGGGGGATCCTCTGCGAATCCCCGCGACCGGGCGAAGCTGACGTTGCATGGGAACGCCGCTCTGGCAAGGCTGCCCGGGCCACAGCAGGCCACAGCGAGCCCACAGCGAGGCCCCCGGATGGCCTCGCCCCTGCGGGGCTCGGCTTCCGGGAACCGGTGGTGTGCTACTTGTCCTGCAGCGCGGAAATCCTGGACTTGGCCTCGGGATGGCCGAGCTCGGCGGCGCGGCGGTACCAGTGCTGCGCGCGCTCCTTATTGCCCACCATGCCGAACACGCCGAGCGACCACAGCCGGCGCGGGTCGTAGGTGGAGCCCAGCGCCAGGGCGGCCTGGGCGCTGCCCATGGCGGCGGCCTTCTCGTAGAGGGCGCGCGCCGCCGCCACGTCGCCGCGGCTCAGCAGCTTGTCGCCGCCCTTTACCATATCCTTGATGGCGCTCTCGCTGGGGGCGGTGCCCTGCGGCGTCGGCGGCGGCGGCACCGCAAGCCACAGCCTGCTCTGACCCACGACGGCGCCGTTGGTGCGGCGCAGCTCGGCGCGGACCTCGATGGTTGACGCCGACCATTCGGGCAGGACGATCTCGAGCTGCTGCAGCGCTCCCGGCGAGAGGAGCCAGGAGTCCGCCCCCATGCGCGCGGCGCCGGAGAGCGCGGTGTTGGCGGGCAGACCCGACAGGATGAGGATATAGCCCTCCTGCAGCGCCTCCAGCGGGCGCACCTGCAACGGCAACCGCGCCGGCTTCAAGGCCTCCAGCCGCAACGGCTCGCCGGGCGAGCCGACGGGCAGCAGCTCCACGTGGCGCAGCGGCATGGGCTCGGGGCGCGGCACCTCGCCCGCCGGCCTGAACGGCGCCGGGACCGCTGCAACCTTCTCGGCTGCGGCGGGCGGCGGGTCGCGGCGTGCCATGCCCAGCGTGATGACGACAGCCAGCGCGGCGGCGATGGCAGTGTTGACGGCGGTGGCGACGACGAACACCCAGGGGGCGATGCCCCCGGCGGCGCGCGGCTGCGGTATGGCCACCAGCGCCCGCGGCAGATCCTGGCGCTCGTGCTCCCTCTCGGGTGGATCGAGGAGCGGCGGCGGTACGACCCGATCGAGCGTCGGCAGGATCAGGTCGTGCGGGGGGCCGGGGTCGGCGGCGGGCTCGCGCGGCAGGTCGTGGTAGCCATTGGGCAACCCGTTGCCGGGCGTTCCGGCGATATGCGGCAGCTGCTGGAGGCGATCGAGCAGCCTCTGGATCTCGCGCAACCTCGCAGCATTGTCGGGAGTGCTCATGGTAAACCGGACCTTCTACTCAACGACAATCCAACCGACAGCGGCGGCCTGCGCCGCCCTGCCTGCTACTTTACGGCGCGCTCGCTCGTGACCGACTTGCGCGCCCACGCCTGGAACTCATCGAACAGCTTCTTCTTCTCCGGATCGGAGAGCTCTGAGAGCGAGACCCGCTTCTCGGCCCGCAGGAACTCGTCGAACTGGCCCTGCAGCGCCTGCCGGCGCTGGGCCGAGACGCGGGCGAGCCAGGCATCCGCGGCCGGTACGCGCGACCACCCCGGCAGCACCGCCCCCAGGTTCACGTCCTTCCATTTCGGATGGCGCTGGGAGACGGCGAGCCGGGCGATGGCGTCGAGCACGGCGGGCGCATGCCTGGCGATGCGCCGTGTGACCTCGTCGGTCTCCTTGTTGGCCATCAGCACCGCGGGGACAGCGACGGTCTCGACGATGGCACCCGGCGGAACCAGCGCCGGATAGTCGTCGGGCAGGAGGACGGCAGGGGCATAGCCCTCGCCTTCCCCCGGCGGCTTCGGAAAGGACAGGCTCAGGAGCCGCAGGCGGCCGTCCTTCGGCAGGGCAGACACCAGCGGCACCGGCTTGCCGGCCACCAGCAGGGCCGCCGCCACCGTGCCGGACCGCACCTCGCGTAGGGCGTCGGCCGGCTCCATCTGGACCTCCTCGAAGGTCACGCCGAGACGCTGGAAGATGTCCTTGGCGGTGAACCGCACGGTGCCGTCGCCGGGCGGAATGGCGACCTTCCTGCCGCGCAGGTCGGCGGCGGAGGCGATGTCCGGGCCGACGACGACGTGCACCTCCTCGCCGTAGAGAGGTGCCAGGTAGGCCAGTCTCTGGGGCAGGCCGCCGCCGAGCGCGTTCGCGGCCTTGGCGTGGGCCAGCACGTTGGCGGGCACGATGGCGAGATCCACGCCGCGCAACAGCAGCAGCTCCTGCAGGTTGGCGAGGCCGCCCTCGGCCGCGATCGGCAGGAAGCGGAGCGCACCATCCGTGCCGACGGCAGATGTCAGATCTCCGGCCATGGCGAGATAGGGCGTGCCCGGGCGGCTCGTGGCGACGATCAGGGTGTCCTGGTTGTGCTTCAGCCGCGAGGCGAGCCGATGCGCAGTCCAGGACGGCACGGGCTGCGGGGCGGCTTTCGGGGGCGCAGCCTCGGGTGCGGCGGCTGCACCCGCAGGGTCGGGCCCCTTCAGTCCGGGCGCTTCCGCGCATACGGCGGCCGACATCCAGGCAAGAAGCAATGACGTCGACGCGAGCGCCGCCGTACGGGAAGCCCAGGCACAGATGCGACCCGTGGACGTTGCGATGCGCGAGCGCCGCGAACGCCAGGGAGTCACTCCCCACAGACGCATACTTTTGCCTCTTCAGCGCGTGTCAGCTCGGCCTTTCGAGACCTGCACCGTGCTCGCAGCATTCGCGACGGTGTGAAAGCGAAAGCTTGCTCTTCAGCGATCGACAGTAACTTGCAGACAAAAGATTGTCTTATCTCTGTGGACCGGACCGTTACCATTATCGGTGTTCAATTGCGGCGGCAAAAAGGACCATGGCGGCCCTTATCCACACGCAGGAAAGTGAAGGAACATTAGTCTGATATCCGGGATCAGACTGCTTATAGCGGGAGTAGACATATGACAGTGACGTACGATCCTGCCTTGGTCTTGATTTAAATCTGTGTAGCGATCATAGGCTCGCTGACCGCGTTGGCGCTGACTGCGGACCGAGATGAGCGCTCGCAGGGGGCTTGGCGCACCAGCTTCGCATTTGCCAACAGCGGCCTCATCATGGGCAGCACCATCTGGTCCATGCATTTCGTGGCGATGATGGCTGTCGAGGTACCGGTGCCGGTGAGCTACAACATCGTGGAGACTATCGCCTCGATCGTCGTGGCCATCGTTGCGACCGGAGCTGGCCTCTATCTCACCAGGTCGCGGGCACTGGGTGTGTGGAGCATTCCGGTTGGCGGCGTTCTCATGGGGCTCGGTATCGCCGGCATGCACTACCTTGGCATGAGCGCCATTCGCGGGTGCGGCCTGGCCTACGAGCTGCAACTCGCGCTGGCGTCGATTGCCGTTGCCATCGGCGCCTCCATGGCGGCGCTGTGGTTCACGTTCACCGGGCGGGGCTTTCTCACCACTCTGGCGGGCGGCGTCGTGCAGGGTCTCGCGATCGCCTCGATGCACTACACGGCGATGGCGGCCACCTCCTACGCCCCGCTCGACATCCGGGTCGATCTGGTGGCCCCGCTGTTCAGCCAGAACGTGCTGGCCTACCTGATCGCGACGGCGATCGCTGCGTTGTCCGCAGGCAACCTTGTGCTGCTGGGGCTGATCTCCGCGTACCGAAGCCGCTCGGCGTGAGTCTCGCGGCAGTCGGTCGTCGGCAGTCGGAGCGAATGCTTGCCGCGCCTGCTCCTCTTACGACTGCCGACGCCCGCGGCGGAGGCCGCTCACGCATTCGCCTTGACGTAGCTTCCTGGCGCATCCTCGACGACGCCGAGCATGGCGCCAGGCTCGCGCGCTGGGACGAGGCCGCCCGAGTGCTTGGCGAGCCACTCGGCGTAGTGCGGCCACCACGAGCCCGGATGCTCCTCGGCGCCTTCCATCCAGGCCTCCAGCGTCGCGGCCCGCTTGGCGTTGGTCCAGTACTGGTATTTCGCCTTGGTCGGCGGGTTGATGACACCGGCGATGTGCCCGGACCCGGCCAGCACGTAGGTCACAGGGCCGCCGAACAGGCGCGAGCCGATGAACACCGACTTGGCCGGAGCGATGTGGTCATCCCTGGCGCACAGCTCGTAGATGGGGAGCTTTACCTTGCCGAGATCGAGCTT
The DNA here is from genome assembly GCA_035573595.1 of Hyphomicrobiaceae bacterium. GTDB lineage: Bacteria > Pseudomonadota > Alphaproteobacteria > Rhizobiales > Hyphomicrobiaceae > AWTP1-13. Next base: position 224 of record DATMZP010000189.1, on the reverse strand, counting down.
GACGTTGCCGATGGTCATCTGGCCGCGGGCGAGCTTGTTCTCCTGGTAGAACTCGCGCAGGTAGAACTTGTGGTTGGCAGCCGGCAGCCGCGTCGAGTCCTGATTCCAGAACAGCAGATCGAACGGCAGCGGCTTCTTGCCGAGCAGGTAGTTGTTGACCACGTACGGCCAGATCAGGTCCTTCGGCCGCAGCATGTTGAAGACGGTGGCCATGCGCCCGGCGT
>DATMZP010000188.1:0-3977 GCA_035573595.1 Hyphomicrobiaceae bacterium | reverse complement strand
CGCCGAGAAAGACGAGCTCCGGCGCCTCGCCGCGCTTCCAGACCACCCGCTCCAGCCGTTCGATATCGCGCCGCAGCACGTCGAGGCCCCGCGACAGGACATCATGCCTGGCGATGACCTCAGCCCCGCGCTCGCCGCTGCGCCCCAGAAGCCGCAACCCGCCCGCAGCAATCCCCAGGGTGAGGGCCACCACCGCCAGGGCGACGACGATCTCCACGAGCGTCACCCCGCTCTGCAGGCCGGTCCCAGGGGTGGCACAACGGCTCGTCATCGCACGCTCATGAGGCGCAGGGTGCTGAGCTGGACCTGCCGGCCCGGCGGCCAGGCCACCGTCACCGTCAGCTCATAGAGCTTCCACTGTGCCGCTTTCGGGTCGGCCGTTGCGACAGCTCGACCGTAAGGCGTCACGGAAACGGTCCAGGCGAAACGGCCGCTGTGGCCCCGGGAGGGCGCCTGCAAAGCCCGGTCCACCGACCGCTGCGCCAGCAGCGATTGTGCCAGCAGCCTGGCCTGCAGATGGCCGTCGATGGCCGTGGCGCCGCGCAGGCCGGTATCGTGCGCGGAGAGCAGTGCGCTCAGCGCCAGCGCCAGGATGACGATGGCGGCCAGAGCCTCGATCAGGGTGAAGCCGCGCGTGCCGGCAGGTCGGGTCAAGCCAAGTGCAGGCTCAAAGCGTGGAGATCCCCCGGCGCCGGGCCTCGCCTGCGCTCCACCCGACCTCCAGGACAGGCTACGACACGCGCTCCACCACGACGCGACCGGTGAGCCAGTTGACGCGAACCTCATAGGCCTGCCGCCCCGTTTCCAGCCGGACCTTGCCGCCCGTGGATGTCCCATTGGGGAAGAAGCGGATGCCGGCAACCTTCCCCTGCCGCTCGCCCGCGCTCGTATCCGACACGATGCCGATGCTCTCGGCGATCCTGAACGGGGGCACGTCCGCACCCGCCGTCACCACGCGGCTGGCCATATCGATGACCACGGCCCGGCTCGAAGCCTCCCGGATCGCCGCGGCGCGGGCGGCGCGGCAGCGCGAGGCGATCTCGTGGGCCGCTGCCTCCAGGGTCGCACCACCGTGCCGCGCCCCGAGCTGGGCGGCGGCCAGCCCCGCAACCAGCGCCAGCACCACCAGCACCGCCAGCAGCTCGACCAGCGTGAAGCCCGCTTGGGAACCTCCCGGGCGCGTGCGCATGGGGCCCTACCAGCTGATGATGTCCTCGTTCTCCCCCGTCCCGCCCGGCTGGTTGTCGGCGCCCAGCGACGAGATGTCGAAGGGGCCGTGCTGGCCGGGCGAGCGGTAGGCGTAGGGCCGCCCCCACGGATCGATCGGCAGCTCCTTCTTGTTCAGATACGGCCCGTTCCAGGAGCTCACCCCGGACGGCGCCTCCACCAGCGCCTTCAGGCCCTCGGTGGTGGTGGGATAGCGGCCGGTATCGACCTTGTAGAGCTCGAGCGCGGTCGTGAGGCTCTGCACCTGCACCTTGGCGGTCTTGGTGCGCGAGCTGCCGAGGTAGCCGACCACGCGAGGGGCCACGAGGCTCGCCAGCAGCACCAGGATCACCAGCACCACCAGCAGCTCGACCAGCGTGAACCCGGCCTGCCCATCGGCCCGCCGACGCGCGGAGCCTGCCGCATCCCTCCGGCGCAAAACGCCTGCGCGTGCCTGCATGGCCAAACCCTCCCCAGGTCTATCTTTCTTCCGGCGCGCTCAGAGCGCGAAATCATAGACGCTGACCACGGCCCCCATGATCGAGACCACAATCGCGCCCACCACGATGCTGACGCCAACGATTATCACGGGCTCCAGAATCGTGACCAGCCTCTGGGTGGCCATGTCGAGCCTTTGCTCGAACATGTCGGCCAGATAGAGCGCCGATTTGGCAAGGCCGCCCGTCTCCTCGCCCGCCCGCATGATGGCGATGACGATGGGCGGAAACAGCCGCGAGGTCTCCATCAGCCGGGCGAGGTCGCTGCCCTTGCGCAGGTCCCGGCTCATGGCGCCGACGGCGCCGGCGGCCTCGCCATTACCCATCACGTCCCGCGTCAGATTCAAGGCGGTCGGCACGGCGATGCCGTTGGCGAGCAGCGACCCCAGCGTCCGGCAGAACCGCACCGTCAGGTCCATGCGCGCCAGCCCCCCGACCAGCGGCAGGCGCAACACCGCCCGATCGAGAAACCGACGCACCACGGGCCGCCGCCGCAGCAGGAGCACGGCAACCGTGGCAACGCCGAACCCGGCGGCCAAAGCGGCCCAGTTCGCATTGAGCCAGTCCGAGACCGCAATGATGTTGGCGGCGGAGGGCGGCAGCCGCGTGCCGCTGTCCGTCAGCATCGCCTTGAAGCGCGGCACCACGAACAGCATGATGATGAGCAGCGAGGCGATGGCGGTGACCACCAGGAAGGAGGGATAGAGCAGGGCCGATACCAGCTTGGCGCGCATCCTCTGCTCGCGCTCGCGTGTTTCGGCGATCCGCTCCAGCGCCTCGGGCAGCGTGCCGCTCGCCTCGGCGGCGCGCACCATGCTCACGAACAGCGGCGGGAAGTGCCCGCCTCTCGCCTCCAGAGCCTCCGCCAGGCTCTTGCCGCCGGAGATGTCGACTTGGATCTGCCTCGCGATCCGCTTGAGGCCGCGCCCCCCGGCCTCGCCCTCGATCAGGCTCACGGCGCGCGGCAGGCTGAGGCCGGCATTCACCAGCATCGCCAGCTGGCGCGCGAACTCAGTGATCTCCACGGTCGAGGCGGTGCGCCCGAACGTAAATAGAGAGCGCACAGGTGCCGGAGCGTCCGCCTCGCCAGCCATCACCTCGATGGGGAAATGCCCTGCGTCGGACAGCTGCCGGATCACCACCTCGCGCGACGGCCCCTGCACCTCGCCGGCGATGCGCTGGCCGCCGCGGTCGAGCGCCGTGTAGTGGAAGACCGGCATGGCGGCCTCAAGCCTCGACCGTGACGCGGCGGACCTCGTCGGCGGTGGTGACGCCGGCCAGACACTTGCGCAGGCCGTCGAGCGCCATGGTGTTCATGCCGGCGCGCACCGCGGCGTTCTCCACCTCGCCCACCATGATGTCGCGCCGCATCAGGCGCCGGAGCTCGTCGTTGATCTCCAGCACCTCCACGACGCAGGTGCGGCCGACATAGCCGGTGCCGCCGCAGCGCTCGCAGCCGCGCGGCTGCCAGTGCTGCGCGTGCCCGTTCACGCCCGCGCGCCCAAGCAGCTCCGGCGGAAAATCGAGAGCACCGGTGACACTTTCACGACAGCTCCGGCACAGCATCCGCACCAGCCGCTGGCCGATCACGCAGGTGAGGCAGGAGGCGAGCAGATAGCCGTCCACCCCCATGTCGAGCAGCCGAGTGATGGCGCCCGCGGCCGAGTTGGTATGCAGTGTGCTCAGCACGAGATGGCCCGTGAGGGCCGCGTGCACCGCAATCTGCGCCGTCTCGGTGTCACGCATCTCGCCGACCATGATCACGTCGGGGTCATGGCGCAGGAGGTGCCGCAGGGCGTTGGCGAAGCCCATGCCGATGTCGGGCTTCACCTGGGTCTGGTTGATGCCCTCGATCTGGTACTCGATGGGGTCCTCGACGGTCAGGATCTTGCGGTGCGGCTGGTTGAGGATGGTGAGCGCCGCCGCCAGCGTGGTGGTCTTGCCGCTGCCCGTCGGCCCCGTCACCAGCATCAGCCCGTGCGGCGCCGCGAGATGCCGGCGCAGGATCGCCTCGTCCTCGGCGGGGAAGCCGAGCTTGGAGAGGTCCAGCACCCGCTGCAGGTTCTCCAGCAGGCGGATGGCGACCGCCTCGCCGTGGATGGTGGGCATGGTCGCCACCCGCAGGTCGATGTTGCGGGCCTCGATCTTCACCCGCGCCCGGCCGTCCTGCGGCAGCCGCCGCTCGGCGATGTCGAGGCCGGAGAGGATCTTCACCCGCGAGACCACCGCGCGCGCCATATGCGCCGGCACCGACCGGGTCTCGGCCAGCATCCC
>DATMZP010000187.1:0-7633 GCA_035573595.1 Hyphomicrobiaceae bacterium | reverse complement strand
TCACCCTTGGCGCTGATCGCCTCAAGACGCTTGTCGAGATCGTAGAACCCCAGCTGACCCACGGCATCCCCCGTCAATCATCTGGGAACACTCGAATCTGATTTGCGCGGCCCGCACCAGTGCTATTTTTCGAGGTGCCCCTATGGGCGATGCGAGCGCTTGCGCGAGCAGCGCTCCGATCCGGGATCTCGTGAGTTCGACTCGTTGATGGAGGTCCCGGATAGCCTCGCTGCGCTCGGCTTCCGGGATGACGGGTGAAAGTTTTGGCTCGCTGGTTATTATGCCCGCTTCGCGGCTACCCCCAACGTCAGTCGCCCGCATCGCTCACCGCGATCCCAGCCGGCTCAGAACGGGCCTGGTCATGCGGCTGAGCGCCGTCGGGAGCGGCGCACCCGACGCAAACAGCCCCCGCGGGCGGCGTTCCAGCTCCCGCAGGCTGCTCTGCAGGCCCGCAATGTGGGTGTCGCGCTCCGCGAGCGTGGCCTTCAGGTCGGCGATGTGGGTGTCGCGCTGGGCGATGCTGGCCTCCAGGTCCGCCATGTAGGCGGTCCGGTCGGCAAGGTTGGCCCGCAGGTCCACGATGTGGACGTCGCGCTGGGTGACGCTGGCCGCCAGCTCGGCAATATAGTCGTCGCGCTCCGCCATCTCGGCCTTCAGGCTGGCCATGTCGCTGTCACCCTTCGCGATGCCGGACGTGAGCTCCGTCACGCGGGTGTCCCGCTCGGCAATGCCGGCCTTCAGACTGGCGATGCCGCCGTCCCGCTCCGCAACGGCGGCCTTCAAGGCGGCGATGGCGCCGTTGCGCGTCGCCACGGCGGAATTGAGGGCGGCGATGGCGGCGTCCCGCTCCGCCAGGCTGGTCTGCAGGCCGACGATATCGCCGTCGCGCGCGGCGATCCCGGCACCGAGCTCGCCGATCTGGGAGTCCCGCTCCTGGATGGTGGACTCGTGGCTGGCGATGCGGGACTTGAGCTCCCCGTGCACGCCCTCCGTGTCCGCCAGCTCCGCCCTCAGTCGGGCTGCCTCGTCCTGCGCCCGACCCAAGGCGGCCTGGGCCTCCGTCAACTGGTCGTCCTTCTGGCGCAGCTCCTCGTTGAGCAGCCGCCCGGCTTCAGCATGCCGCTCCTCGGCGCGCGCGAGCCGCTGCTCCAGCTCCACGATTCGGGCCTCAAGCTTGAAGCGCGACTTGGCGTCGGCGTCGAGCTGCGCCTGTAGGCCGGCGGCCTTGTCCTGGGCCGCGCCCCGCTCGGCGCGCTCGCCGGCAAGCTCCTCGTTCAGCGCCTTGCAGCGCGCCGCGCCCATCTCGTACTGGGCGCGCCAGCGGGTGCGGTCCATCTCCACGTCGTGCAACAGGCGCTGCACCCAGAGCGACGCCTTGAGCTTGGCCTCGATCCGCCGGCACAGCTCCTGCCAGGCAGGGTGATCGAGGTCGCCGCTCCAGCCCGAGAGATAGAGGCCGTCGCTGCCGGCCCCCGGCAGGACGCCGCGCGGCTCCAGCCGCACCACGATGAGCTTGCCATGCTCCTTGGCCATCGCCTCGACGTGGCTCATCCGGTTGGACAGGACCGAGGCGCCAGAGCGCAGCACCAGCACGCATTTGCAGCGCGCGAGGCGCCTCAGCACCCATCTCTCCCACTCGGCGCCAGCCGGCGGCTCCAGGTCCCAGTGCACGTCGAAGCCCTGCGCCGTGAGGGTGTCGCGGACGGGGCGCACCCGCTCCCGGTCGCTGCTGTCGTAGGCAAGAAAAATCTCTGTCACGGCAAACCCCTCGCACGTGGGCCCCTCGCACGTGGGACTGAGGTTCAAGCTTAACCATAATCGGCGACCGGGGTGCAATCGGGATTCTTCGGCCAAGCCAGGCCGCCCGCATCGGCCGATATCCCACCGCCGAACGGCGCCGCAAAGACTCCAGCGGTGCGGTCGCCGCGGGCGCTTGCTCTGGGCCTTGAAGCAGTGTTCCTTGTGGCGCGGCGGCCCCCGCAGGCGGGCGGCGGCCGAGAGCGCTGTCAAGCAGGGGGCCGGGGGATGGCGAGGTTCGGGATTGGGCAGGCGGTGCGCCGCGTCGAGGACGAGCGCTTCCTCAAGGGCGCGGGCAACTACGTCGGCGACATCGCCCTGCCGGGCGAGCTTTGCGGCGTCGTTGCCTACTCCTCCCAGGCCCGCGCCAGGATCAGACGGGTCGATGCCAGCAAGGCGCGAGCTGCGCCCGGCGTCGTGCTGGTGCTGACCGGCGCCGACGCCGTCGCCGACAAGATCGGAGCCCTGGCACCGGCCGCCATGCCGGAGGACATCGGCGGCCCCAAGGGCTACCGGACCTTCCGTCCGGTTCTCTGCGCCGACGAGGTGCGGTGCGTGGGCGACCGCGTCGTGTTCGTGGTTGCCGAGACCGAGGCTCAGGCGCGCGATGCCGCCGATCTGATCGAGATCGACTACGAGACGCTCCCCGCCGTCGTCTCGCTCGAGGACGCCGTCAAGCCGGGCGCGCCCGCTGTGTGGGCCGAATGCCCCGGCAACGTCTCCTACAGGGTCGGCTTCGGCGACGCGGCGGCCACCAATGCCGCCTTCGCCGCCGCCAGGCATGTCGTGTCCGTCAAGCTCGTCAACAACCGCGTGTCGGCCAACTCCATGGAGGGGCGCGCGGCGCTCGGTCAGTACGATGTCGCCGGCGGTAACTACACCCTCCACACCAGCACGCAGGATCCGTTCGGCATCCGCCTCAAGCTGGCGACCAAGGTGTTTCACGAGCCGGTCGGCAAGTTCCGTGTGATCTCCCCCGACGTCGGCGGCGGCTTCGGCATGAAGGGCGACTGCTACCCCGAGGACGTGCTGGTGCTGTGGGCGTCGCGACGCCTCGGCGGCCGCCCCGTGAAGTGGGTCTCGACCCGCGCCGAGGCGCTGATGGGCGACGCTCACGGCCGCGACCAGGTGATCAGCGCCGAGATGGCGCTCGACGGTAGCGGCAAAGTGCTCGCGGTGCGCACGCACGCGCTCGACTCCCTCGGCGCCTACACTGCCGGCGCCCAGATGGCCAGCGTCTTCTACGGTCTGCGCCTCACCACCGGGGCCTACGACATCGGCGTGATGCATGCCGTAGCGGACGCCGTCTTCACCAACACGACGCCGCTGGTGCCCTATCGTGGCGCCGGCCGCCCCGAGGCCGCCTATCTCATCGAACGGTTGATCGACGAGGCGGCGCTTCAGATCGGCATGGACCCGGTCGAGCTCAGGCGCCGCAACTTCGTGAAGCCTGAGCAGATGCCCTACCACACGCAGACCCACTACGTGTACGACTCGGGCGAGTTCGAGCAGGCCATGGCCAAGGGCCTGGAGCTTGCCGATTGGTCGGGCTTCGCCGCCCGCAAGGCCCAGTCCGAGCAGGCCGGCAAGCTGCGCGGCCGCGGGCTTGCCTATTTCATCGAGGAGGCCGGCATCTTCAACGAGCGCATGGATCTGCGCTTCGACCCCGGGGGCAACGTCGCCATTCTCGCCGGCACCCACTCGCACGGGCAGGGCCACGAGACGGCGTTCGCACAGATGGTGCACGAGTGGCTGGGCATCCCGTTCGAGAGCATCCGCTACATCCAGGGCGACACCGAGAAAGTCTCGATCGGGCGGGGCACCTACGCCTCGCGCAGCGTGATGGTGGGCGGCTGCGCGCTGAAGGCGGCGGCCGACGACGTGATCGCCAAGGGCCGCAGGATGGCGGCCTTCCTGATGGAGGGGAAGGTCGAGGAGGTCGACTTCGCCGACGGCCTCTACCGCCTGCAAGGCAGCAACAAGGCGATGCCGATGCAGGAGGTGGCCATGGCCTTCTTCCGCCCCATGGGCATTCCCATGGACCTGGGCGTGGGTCTCGAAGGCCACGGCTCCTTCGCCAGCGAGCCCGGCAACTTCCCCAACGGCTGCCACCTCTGCGAGGTGGAGATCGATCCCGACACCGGCGTGGTCTCCCTGGTGCGCTACACCTGCATTGACGACCTGGGCCGCGTCATCAATCCGATGATCGTCGAGGGCCAGATCCAGGGTGCCCTGGCCCAGGGCCTCGGCCAGGCGCTGATGGAGCACGTGGTCTACGACAGGAGCTCGGGACAGCTCGTCTCCGGCAGCTTCATGGACTACGCCATGCCGCACGCCACCGACATGCCGCCCATCGCCATCGCCTTCCACAATGTGCCCGCCAGGACCAATCCACTGGGCGTAAAAGGCATCGGCGAGGCCGGCTGCACCGGCAGCCCGCCCGCCATCATGAACGCCATCCTCGATGCGCTGCGGCCGCTTGGGGTGAAGGCGCTGGATATGCCCGCGACACCGTTCCGGGTCTGGCAGGCCATCGCCTCGGCGAAAGCGGCGTGAAGGCGACGGGGCAGACCCTGCGGGTCTGACCCCGGTACCCACCGGCTACGCACGAAATCGATCTGCTTACGCTACAGCTCGCCGCGACGCGACATCATCGCGACGGTCGAGGAGGCGGACGGCGGGGCTCCACCCCCAACTCCTTGAGACGTGTCCGCGCTTGGTCGCGGGCTGGACCGTAGTGGGACCAGTTGGTTTCGATGGCTGCCTGGTAGTCCTCGATTGCAGCCGCCCGGTTGCCCGTCAGCTCGTGGCCGCGGCCGCGCGCAAGGTAGGTGACGGGGCTCCGGTCGCCGAGGCTGACGGCCTGATCGAGATCCTTCAGCGCCTCGTCGACGCGGTTCAGCGCCAAATAGACTCGGCCGCGGAGCTGGTGCGCGGATCTCGCGTCGGCCTGAACATACAAGGTGTAGAAGGCCTCTGCGTCGGCAAGGCCTTCCTCGGGCTTGCCATGCTGGAGCCAGGCTTCGGCAATCTCGGCCCTGACCGTCGCATTGCTGGGCTTCTCGCTGGTCAATAGCCGCGCGAGCGCGAATTGGGCTTTCGCCGCGGCTTCGTCGTCCCTGAGCTTATCCTTGCCCCGCTGCACATGGGCTCGCGCCCGATCGGCACCGATCCTGTCGGCAAGATTGGGGTCATGAGTGATCGCCAGCTGAGAGGCCGTCTCGGCCGCTGCATCGTTGCCGTCCGAGAGCAGGCGCTGCGCCTTGTCCGCGAGATATTGGGCCCAGCTGGCCCGGGAATTCCGCGCTTGGTCTGGATGCTGCTTCAGTGCGCGGTCGATCACGAGCTCGGCTTCAGGCAGCTTGCCTTCGTCCAGGAGTTGACGCGCACGGCTCACGAGTTCTGTGGCCCAGGTCGAGCTTACGTCCGTTGCGAGAGTTGGATCGTGCCGCAAGGCCTCCGCAAAATGGGCTTCAGCCTCGCTGTCCCGACGCATTTGCAGTTGCAATTGTCCCGCCTGCAAGTGCCCCGAGGCTTTGAGCTCTTTTATTCTGGGCGCCAGACTGGAATCCAGGTCGACGGCGCGGCGAAAGGCGGCCTCGGCATCGTCTCCAGAGTCTGGGCTGTAGATACGCTCGCGCCATCTGCCGAGGTAAGCCTCCGCCCAGGCCGCGCTGGTCGCCTTGGCGCTGTCCGGCCATTTTTGGGCGGCGCGCTGAAACAGGAAGTCGGCTTCCTCGACCCTGCCAAACCTCATGGCCTCCCCGCCGCTCCAGACATAGGCTTGCAGCCAGTCGGCATCGATCGACCCGGCATTGTCCGGAGCCATCCGATGGGCCTTCTGGAACAGCGCGTCCGCGTCGTCGGCCTTGCCATTGCGAATAGCGGATTCCCCGCCGCGAACGTAGGCCTGCGACCAAGCGGCGTTGATTTTCTTGGCATCCTGCGGCGTCTTTCGAAGTGCCTGTTGGAACAGCGCTTCGCCGTCCGCGATCCTGCCACCTGCCATGGCGTTCTCGCCGCGAGAGACGTACGCCTCGGACCAGGCGGCGTCGATCCGACCGGCCAGTCCCTGGTCGTACTTCAACGCGATTGCGAAATCGGCGATGGCCTCAGTGTCAAACCTGCCGCCGTCGCGCAATCTATTTGCTCCGCTCTTGACATATCCTTCCGCCCGAGCGCTCACAAGCGTCGCCGCGGCGCTCGGGTCGCGTGTCCGCGCCAAGACCACGTACATCTCGCCAAGCTCGATATTGCCCGCCAGGAACATCTTGCGGCTGGAGTCTGCCGCGACCGCGGCGTCCTCGACGATCGCCTCCTTGATGGTCCGCATCGTGGTCCCACCCGAGAAGGCCAAGCCTCCACGGATCTGCTTGGGGTCCTCTGTGCCGTACTGGATGATGCCGAGGAGCGTGCCGTCGTTGGCATCGAAGACCGGGGTTCCGCTCGAGCCTATGGTCGTGCTGTCAGTCGCGACGAACTTGCCCTTGGCGCTCGGTATGCTCTGGTCTCGCCCCAGGGCGTTGGCGAGCGAGAGGGTCAGACGAAGCGGCGGATTGGGGGTGCCTCGCGGCGCCATGGTCGTAGCGCCGAGCGTGATCAGGGGGAACACGCGGTCCAGGACGGAGCCTTCGACGGTCAGTTGGTCGGAGCGAATGAATTTGGCTTCGGGCCATTGCATTACATCTACGTCGGAGATTTCAATCACCGGCTGGACGCCAGCGGGCAGCTTGTCGCTCAGGCTGAACACGGCGGCATCTGCCGTTTCCATGTTGGGCGCGTCGGTATCGCCGGACGAAGGTAGTGCAGCAACCCACAGCGGGGGTCCTAGTGCGACGCGGGGCTTGTGGTTGAGGGCCGGAAACTGGATGCGGGCACGCTTTGCACCCCGTTGCTCATGATAGACATGGCCCGCCGTCACGAAGACCACTTGCTCGCCCCACGGCGGATACAGGTCCTTGCCGCGGATCACGAAGCCGGAGCCGGCCGGATACCACTTCTCATCTTGGGTGAACTCGATGAACGCGACCGAGATGGCGTTGGTGGTGGCGAGCTTGTACCAGCGCTCGGGTATCTCATAGGCATCCTTCCCGAACGGGGCCACGCGCAGGCGCATCTCCGCGCCGAGCCGCTGATTGGCGGCTTCGAGGTCGGTTGTTCGCGCGGTCAGCGCCTGCTGGCCCTGCCGGGCAAGCAACCCGGCCACACCTGCAACCGCGGCCAGCACCAGGGACGCCGCCAGCCCGACGGTGCGGATCCGTACCGCACGGCGCGCCTGCTCGGCTTCGCGCCGCTGCGCGGCTTCCCGCTCCGCCTGCTCGGCCTCGGCCTTGCGCACCAGCTCCTCGCGTTCGGCCAGTCTCTGGCGTTCCTCGCTCTGGCGGCGCGTGTCGTGCTCCTCACTGGCGCGGATGTAGTCGAGAAGCAGCGTCGTTGGGGGTGGCGCGTTGCTGGGCTGCCGCGCGAGCCAGCCCTTGGCCGCCGCAATGCTGTCGCCGAACAGCAGCCGGCCGTCGCTGCGCCGCCCCTCGTCCCACTCGCTGGAGCGCTGCAGCAGGCGTGTGCCTTCCCGCAGCCAGTCGAGGTCGGTCTCCAGCGTCTCGACGAGGCGGACGAGCCCGGTGCCGAAGCCCGAGCCGGGGTAGTCCGGCTCGCCGTAGAAGTAGATGTAGTTGCGCTCGGCGAGCTGCTCGGGTGCCGTGGCATCGCCAAGGGGGCGGCAGAGGACCGGGACGATGCGTTTGCCGAGCCGGACCGCCTCGGCAACCTCCCACCTGCACACGGGCGAGGCGGCCGAGGTGGGCGAAAGGATGAAGGCGACAGTGTCTGCATCGCG
>DATMZP010000186.1:0-2262 GCA_035573595.1 Hyphomicrobiaceae bacterium | reverse complement strand
GAAGCGGCGTTCGGTCAGCCAGCCCTGCGCCCACTTGATGCGCGGCTCCTCGCCTCGCCTTGCGCGCTCGGCCGCGATCTTCGCCGCGTAGCCGGCGGCGCCGACGACGGCCAGCTCGGCCTCATCGTACGACAGGGCGAGGAAGTTCTTGCGCGCGGCGGCCTTGCCCTCTCGGATGGGGTAGGCGGCCCAGAAGCGGGTGAACTGCTCCTCGGTGGCCTTGGGCTTTGGGGCGCGCTTCCCCTTGTGCTCCGCCGAAGAGGGTTTACAGGGAGCGTCCTTCTCCGAGGTCGGTACCCTCTCAGGCGAGGCTCCGCTATCGGGAGGAGTACCCTCTGAAAACAAATCTTCGGTTGCACTAGCACCAGGCGCGTCAGCGCCGGATAGATTGTCTTGTCTAATGTCTAATGTCTCGCGACCCCGCATGCGGGGCCTAGATTTCGGATCTGGGGGCCTAGATTTCTGAAGTGGGGGCCTAGATTTTCCTGGCTCCGGAAATCTAGGCCCCGCATCGGGGGTCCAGATTTCTCCATCTAATCTAGGCCCCGCATCAGGGGGCCAGATTTCGGCCGGACGGCCACGCTTGATAGGTTCACTGGTCGCGTCTAGCAGCCAGACCACACTGGCCTTTGGGTCACCCGCCAGCTTGCGACTGATGACCGGCCACCAGCGGTCGCCGTATCCGTCCTTCCTGCCGCCGGCCAAGATCTGGTGCTGAACGAGGCGTGCGCGTGCGCGCTTCACGCTGTTCTTGCTGCAGCCGAGCAGCTCCGCGACTCGCTCAGCCGAAGCGGTGCTGCATCCCCTGTCATTGTGGGAGAAGTACACGTCGACGACGTACACCCCCATCATGGCGAAGGCGCCGCGCGCGCGCTCGTCAGCGCTCTCGGAGTCCTGGGGGTTGAATAGTGCCTCTCGGAAGATCGAGGCGATGCCGATGGCCATGGCCTGGAGCAGGACGGCCGGCCGGCTCTCGCAGGCGCCGATCTCCTCCGGTGTCATGTGCTCGGATAGCTTCTCCCGCCGGTTGGCGAACCAGTCGGTGAGCACCCCGATGTAGTAGGCCTTTTTGCCCTCGATACCCCTGGCCTCGTCGTCCTCCGGCGTCGGCTGCGCCCCGGAGTTGTGGCCGATGCCAGGCGTTGCCTCGCCCTCGATACTGCGCTCGTGCGTGGTGTCGACGCCGTTCATGCGCGCCCTCGTGCTTTTGGATGCTCTTCGGGGGCGCGGACAATCGCCGACGACACGCACGGTACCTGGCGGGCATCGGGCCATCAGGGCGTCGATGTAGGAGGTGGGAGCCGTCATGGCGGCCCCTCCAGGCCCAGGGCGGCCTCGTCGTCCTCCTTCTCCCGCGCGTCGAATAGCTCAGTCATGGCGTCCGCCACCGCCCTCGCGAACTCTGGCCGGCCGAAGACATCGACCAGGAGGGTGGCGACGTTCTTGGGGTGCATCCGATTGAGCAGCGCACGCAGGACCGCGCAGATGGTGTCAACGTCCATGAGGTGCTCGGAGGCCGACACCAGGAATTCCCGGTGCAGAGCTGGGTCCGACGCCATGAGCGCCTCTACGGCGGACCGCATGTCCGGCGCGAGCGGCTTCCGCTTCTCAGCGGCCTTGGTGGTGGCGGCCTTCGGCCTCTCACGCGCGACTGCGGCCTTAACGGCGGCCCGCGTCGGCTCCTCACCGGCGGCGAGCTTGGCGTCCAAGGTCTGGCGCACGATGCCGGGCCGCTCGCGCTCGGCGTCTCGGATCTGGCGGGCCTCGTGGATGTCCTTGCGGGTGAGGCCGATGTCCTGGACGGTAGGAGCATTGTTCCGGTCTGGAACATTGCTCACCCTATCGCCGCCTGGCTTCTGGACCTCTCCCCGCTCTTGCGCCGCGTCATACTCGTCGGCCAGTCGGCGCTTCGCCTGCGCCTCGATCTCCAAGGCGTCGGCTTGGGCTCGGTGGGTGGCGGCGATCAGGGTGTCGTGCGCCTGTTTGGCCTTCGCGAGCCGCGCCAGCCGTTTCGCCACGTCGTAGGCGAACGATGCCATCTGGCCGGCATCGAGCACTTCGGCTGCGGTTCCGGCGTTGGCGAGTGTCTCGGCGGCGCGGGCAACGAGCGCAGGAAGAGACTGGGCCTGCTGAACCAGAGCTGACGTAGTCGCGGTGGGCGTGGTCGAGGAGTCGAGCACTATGCCGCCCTCCGGGATATGGCGACCTCGGCGGCGTCGATGGCGTGTAAGATCTCGCCCAGTAGGTGGCGCTCGGCTGTGG
>DATMZP010000185.1:0-6810 GCA_035573595.1 Hyphomicrobiaceae bacterium | reverse complement strand
GCCGTGAAGCGCAAGATCCAGCCGGGCGACAAGATGGCCGGCCGCCACGGCAACAAGGGCGTGGTGTCGATGATCGTGCCCGTCGAGGACATGCCCTACCTGGAGGACGGCACGCACGTCGACGTGGTGCTCAACCCGCTGGGCGTGCCGAGCCGCATGAACGTCGGCCAGATCCTCGAGACGCACCTGGGCTGGGCCTGTCGCGGCTTGGGCCGCATCATCGACGAGGCGCTGCAGAAGTTCCACGAGAGCGGCCAGGCCAAGCCGCTGCGCGATACGGTCCTCAACATCTACGGCAAGGACGACGGCGTCGGCAAGCTCAAGGATGCCGATCTGGTGGCGCTGAGCGAGAAGCTCAAGGACGGCGTGCCGGTGGCGACACCGGTGTTCGATGGCGCGCGGGAGCCGGACATCGTGGCGCTGCTGAAGAAAGCGGGCTTCGACTCCTCGGGTCAGGTCACGCTCTGCGACGGCCGCACGGGCGAGCCCTTCGACCGCAAGGTGACGGTGGGCTACAAGTATATCCTCAAGCTGCACCACCTGGTGGACGACAAGATCCACGCCCGCTCGATCGGCCCCTACAGCCTCGTCACCCAGCAGCCGCTGGGCGGCAAGGCCCAGTTCGGCGGCCAGCGCTTCGGCGAGATGGAGGTGTGGGCGCTGGAGGCCTACGGCGCCGCCTACACCCTGCAGGAGATGCTGACCGTCAAGTCGGACGACGTGGCCGGGCGCACCAAGGTCTACGAGGCCATCGTGCGCGGCGACGACACCTTCGAGGCTGGCATCCCGGAGAGCTTCAACGTGCTGGTCAAGGAGATGCGCGCGCTTGGCCTAAACGTCGAGCTGGTCAACTCCGAGGCGGCGCCGGCCGAGGAGCCGGCGCCCGCACCCGAGCGCCCGGCACTGCCGCAGGAGGCTGCTGAATAGGCGGGGTCTGACCCCCCGCGAACCGGGGTCAGACCCCTCTCCGATGCGTAGCGGAAGGAGACGCGACGCTGGCGGCGAGGGGTCCGACCCCGCCCGACACAACCGGACTTTGGCGGGCAGAGCGCCCCACCCCGCCAGGAGAGAGAGAGCCGATGAACGAGATCACCAATCTCTTTAAGCAGCAGGTGCAGGTTCCGGCATTCGACCAGATCCGCATCTCCATCGCCAGCCCGGAGGACATCTCCTCCTGGTCGTTCGGCGAGATCAAGAAGCCCGAGACCATCAACTACCGCACCTTCAAGCCGGAGCGGGACGGGCTGTTCTGCGCCCGCATCTTCGGGCCGATCAAGGATTACGAGTGCCTGTGCGGCAAGTACAAGCGCATGAAGTATAAGGGCCTGATCTGCGAGAAGTGCGGCGTGGAGGTGACGCTCGCCAAGGTGCGCCGCGAGCGCATGGGCCACATCCAGCTGGCCGCCCCGGTGGCGCACATCTGGTTCCTGAAGTCGCTCCCGTCCCGCATCGGCCTGCTCCTCGACATGACGCTCAAGGACCTTGAGCGCGTGCTCTACTTCGAGAACTACATCGTCACCGAGCGGGGCACGACGCCCCTCAACGACAAGCAGCTGCTGACCGAGGAGGCCTACAACCAGGCCATCGAGCAGTACGGCCAGGACGCCTTCACCGCGGGCATCGGCGCCGAGGCGATCCGCGACCTGCTTACGGGCATGGACCTGCGCAGGATCCGCGACGAGCTGCGCCAGGAGATCGCCGAGGCCACCACCGAGCTCAAGCCCAAGAAGCTCGCCAAGCGCCTCAAGGTGATCGAGGCGTTCATCGAGTCGGGCAACCGGCCCGAGTGGATGATCCTGACCGTGGTGCCGGTGATCCCGCCCGAGCTGCGCCCCCTGGTGCCGCTCGATGGCGGCCGCTTCGCCACGTCCGACCTCAACGACCTCTACCGTCGCGTCATCAACCGCAACAACCGCCTCAAGCGGCTGATGGAGCTGCGCGCCCCCGACATCATCATCCGCAACGAGAAGCGGATGCTGCAGGAGTCGGTCGATGCCCTGTTCGACAACGGCCGGCGCGGCCGCGTCATCACCGGCGCCAACAAGCGCCCGCTGAAATCGCTGGCCGACATGCTCAAGGGCAAGCAGGGCCGGTTCCGCCAGAACCTGCTCGGCAAGCGCGTGGACTACTCGGGCCGCTCGGTGATCGTGGTGGGCCCCGAGCTCAAGCTGCACCAGTGCGGTCTGCCCAAGAAGATGGCGCTGGAGCTGTTCAAGCCGTTCATCTACGCGCGGCTGCAGGCCATGGGCCAGGCGGCCACTGTCAAGCAGGCCAAGAAGCTGGTCGAGAAGGAGAAGGGCGAGGTCTGGGACGTGCTCGACGAGGTGATCCGCGAGCACCCCGTCCTCTTGAACCGCGCGCCAACGCTGCACCGCCTCGGCATCCAGGCGTTCGAGCCGGTTCTCATCGAGGGCAAGGCCATCCAGCTGCACCCGCTGGTGTGTGCCGCCTTCAACGCCGATTTCGACGGCGACCAGATGGCCGTGCACGTGCCCCTCTCGCTGGAGGCCCAGCTGGAGGCGCGCGTGCTGATGATGTCCACCAACAACATCCTGCACCCCGCCAACGGCTCGCCCATCATCGTGCCGAGCCAGGATATCGTGCTCGGCCTCTACTACCTGTCGATGATCCGCGACAACGAGCCCGGTGAGGGTCGGGTGTTCGGCTCCGTGTCCGAGGTGGAGCATGCGCTGGCCGCCGGCCAGGCGAGCCTGCACGCCAAGGTGAAGGCGCGCTACTTCGGTGTCGATGCCGAGGGCAACGACACGATCGAGGTGCACGAGACCACGCCGGGCCGGCTCCTGCTCGGCCAGGTGCTGCCCAAGAAGCCGGGTGTGAAGTTCGCGCTGGTCAACCAGCTGCTCACCAAGAAAGCCATCTCCGGCATGATCGATGCGGTCTACCGCAACTGCGGGCAGAAGGAGACCGTGATCTTCTGCGACCGGATCATGGGTCTCGGCTTCTACCACGCCTTCAAGGCCGGCATCTCGTTCGGCAAGGACGACATGCTGATCCCGGAGACCAAGCCCAGGATCCTGGAGCAGACCAACGAGCTCGTGCGCGAGTACGAGCAGCAGTACAACGACGGCTTCATCACCCAGCTTGAGAAGTACAACAAGGTGGTGGACGCGTGGTCGAAGTGCACGGACACCATCGCCAAGGAGATGATGGAGCGCATCTCGGCCACCCAGAAGGACGAGAAGGGCCGCACCAAGCAGATCAACTCCGTCTACATGATGGCCCACTCCGGCGCGCGCGGGTCCGAGAAGCAGATGCGGCAGCTGGCCGGCATGCGCGGCCTGATGACCAAGCCCTCGGGCGAGATCATCGAAACGCCGATCATCTCCAACTTCAAGGAGGGGCTGTCGGTGCTGGAGTACTTCAACTCCACCCACGGCGCGCGCAAGGGCCTCGCCGACACCGCGCTCAAGACCGCCAACTCCGGCTATCTCACGCGGCGCCTCGTCGACGTGGCGCAGGATTGCATCATCAACGAGCCCGACTGCGGCACCGACGGCGGCATCAACGTCCAGGCCGTGGTGGACGCCGGCCAGGTGATCGTCTCGCTGGGGCAGCGCGTGCTGGGCCGCACCGCCGCGGAGGACATCACGGACCCCGCCAGCAAGGAGATCATAGTCAGTTCGGGCAACCTGATCGACGAGGCGCAGGCCGACGCCATCGAGGCGGCGCAGATCCAGGAGGTGCGTATCCGCTCGGTGCTGACCTGCGAGACCACCAACGGCGTCTGCGCCAAGTGCTACGGGCGCGACCTCGCCCGCGGCACGCCGGTCAACATCGGCGAGGCTGTCGGCGTGATTGCGGCGCAGTCGATCGGCGAGCCGGGCACGCAGCTCACCATGCGCACGTTCCACATGGGCGGCGTGGCGCAGACGGTGGACCAGTCCTACATCGAGTCCAACTTCAACGGCACGGCTAAGATCAAGAACCGCGCCATCGGCAAGGACAGCCAGGGCCGGCTCATCGCCATGACCCGCAACATGACGCTCACGATCACCGACAAGTCGGGCAAGGAACTGGCCAGCCAGAAGATCGTCTACGGCGCGCGCATGCACGTCGATGACGGCGACGAGGTGAAGCGCGGCACCCGCCTCGCCCAGTGGGACCCGTACATGCGGCCCATCATCACCGAGGTGGACGGCGTGGTGGACTTCTCCGATCTCGTGGACGGCCTCTCCGTCAAGGAGCAGACCGACGAGATGAAGGGCACCACCAACCGCGTGGTGATGGACTGGCGGGCGAGCCCGCGCGGCTCCGACCTGCGGCCCGCGATCGTCATCAAGGAGGCGAAGGGTGGCAAGCCGGTGCGGGTGGCGCGCGGCGTGGACGCGAAGTACCTGCTCCCCGTCGACGCGGTGCTCTCGGTCGACCAGCACGCCAAGGTCAAGGCCGGCGACGTGCTGGCGCGCATCCCCATCGCCTCGGCCAAGACCGGCGATATCACGGGTGGTCTGCCGCGCGTGGCGGAGCTGTTCGAGGCCCGCCGTCCGAAGGACAACGCGATCATCGCTGAGATCTCCGGCACGGTGGAGTTCGGCAAGGACTACAAGAACAAGCAGCGCATCACCATCAAGCCGGACGACGAGAACGGCGAGGCCCGTGAATACCTGATCCCGCGCGGCAAGAGCCTTGCGGTGCAGCACGGCGACCGCATCGAAAAGGGCGACTTCGTCTACGACGGCCACCCCGCGCCGCACGACATCCTGGCCATCAAGGGCGTGGAGGAGCTTGCCAACTACCTGATCAACGAGATCCAGGACGTCTACCGGCTGCAGGGTGTGACCATCAACGACAAGCACATCGAGGTGATCGTCCGCCAGATGCTGCAGAAGGTGGAGGTGGAGGAGCCCGGCGACAGCGGCTACTTGAAGAACGAGCAGCTCGACAGGATCGAGTTCGACGAGCACAACGCCGCGCTGGAGCGGGCGGGCAAGCGCCCGGCCACGGCCAAGCCGGTGCTGCTCGGCATCACCAAGGCCTCGCTGCAGACCCGCAGCTTCATCTCCGCGGCGTCCTTCCAGGAGACCACCCGCGTGCTCACCGATGCCGCTGTCAACGGCAAGACGGACACGCTGGACGGCCTCAAGGAGAACGTGATCGTCGGCCGGCTGATCCCGGCCGGCACCGGCGGCATGCTGCGCCGCCTGCGCAAGGAGGCCATGCGGCGCGACGAGCTGATCGCCAAGGAGCGGGCGCGGTTCGACGCCCAGCGCGCCCTGGAAGGCCCCGCCGACGGCCTGCGCGCCCCGGAGCGCCGGCGTCGGCGTCCGAGCGAGGCTGCGGCGGAGTAGGTTGGAATGGGTCACGGAGTAGGTTGGCATGGGGTCAGACCCTGCGGGTCTGACCCCATGCCCGCGACCTGCGAAGCTGTGCGCGTGTTCGCCCCTCAGGGGTAAGGACGTGCCAAGGGTCAGACCCTTATGCCGTGCCCACCCGGCCACTTCGGCTTGCCGCTGCAAATTTTTATTCTCGGCTAGCCGGTTCCGGTGTTGACCGGCCGACTCAGCGCCTATATAAGGCGCGCACTCTCACGGCAGGCGGTAGGTTTCATCCGTAGGCTTGGCCGTACGCCAAGCCATCGCCTAAACGCTGCCGTCCGCAAAGCAGAGGACATTTACGGGCCGGTCCACGGCACCGCGGCAAGCGGGTGCGGTGGGTCGGTTGCCTGTTCGGGGCCGGGCGCCGCCCTTCTGGGCGGTCTCGGCAATGGGTTATTGGCGCGGAGGAGCTCGGGGTAGCGGGCTGGCGCCAACGGAAGGTGGAACGGCGCATGCCGACGATACAACAGCTGACCCGCAAGCCGCGGACCCGCAAGGTCTATCGCGAGAAGTCGCGGCACATGGAGGCTGCTCCGCAGAAGCGTGGCGTTTGTACGCGCGTGTATACAACCACGCCGAAGAAGCCGAACTCGGCGCTGCGCAAGGTGGCCAAGGTGCGTCTCACCAACGGCTTCGAGGTGATCGGCTACATCCCCGGCGAGGGCCATAATCTGCAGGAGCACTCGGTGGTGATGATCCGTGGCGGCCGCGTCAAGGACCTTCCCGGCGTGCGCTATCACATCATCCGCGGCGTGCTCGACACGCAAGGCGTGGCCGACAGGAAGCAGAGGCGCTCCAAGTACGGAGCCAAGAGGCCCAAGTAGGGCCTTTTGCATTGGGCCGGGAAGGCTCGGTTAACAGAAGCATACCAGACTGTCATCTGGCTGACTGAGAACGGACTGACGAAGGAAGTCGCACAATGTCGCGCCGGCACAAGGCTGAGAAACGCGAGGTCAATCCGGACCCGAAGTACAACGACCTGGTCGTGTCCAAGTTCATGAACTCCATCATGAAGGAGGGCAAGAAGTCGGTCGCCGAGCGCATCGTCTACGGCGCGATGGAGACCATGCAGGCCAAGGCCAAGTCGAGCCCGCTGCAGCTGTTCCATCAGGCGCTGGAAAACGTCATGCCGGCGGTGGAGGTGCGCTCGCGCCGGGTCGGCGGCGCCACCTACCAGGTGCCGGTCGAGGTGCGCAACGAGCGCCGGCAGGCGCTCGCCATCCGGTGGCTGATCGCCGCCGCGCGCGGACGCAACGAGAACACCATGCAGGAGCGCCTTTCGGGCGAGCTCCTCGATGCCGCGAACAACCGTGGCACGGCGGTGAAGAAGCGGGAGGATACCCACAAGATGGCCGAGGCGAACCGCGCCTTCTCCCACTACCGCTGGTGACAACTGGGACCGAACGATATGCCGCGATCGCATAAAATCGAGGACTACCGCAACTTCGGCATCATGGCCCACATCGATGCCGGG
>DATMZP010000184.1:0-3251 GCA_035573595.1 Hyphomicrobiaceae bacterium | reverse complement strand
TCACCCTTGGCGCTGATCGCCTCAAGACGCTTGTCGAGATCGTAGAACCCCAGCTGACCCACGGCATCCCCCGTCAATCATCTGGGAACACTCGAATCTGATTTGCGCGGCCCGCACCAGTGCTATTTTTCGAGGTGCCCTGTTGGTGATGGTGCCCTCGGCGAGCAGGTCGACGCTGGCGATCTCGATGACGGCGTCAGCGACAGGATCGGTGCCAGTGGTTTCGATGTCGACGACGCGGACGACCATGCTGGTGCACTCCTCGCACGGTGGCGACCAATTGGGTTGTACATAACAACACGCCAAGGGCACCTAGGACGCCCGCCGCGCTCCGCTGGACCGGTGGGCCGGTCCGGCACCACGGCCGCCGCCAGCGCCGCGGTGTGCCACGGCGCCGGGCATCTCAGGCACGACGCGGCTTTGGCACCCAGTAGTCGGTCCGAGCCTTCCCCTGCCGGCCCGACCCACGGCGGCCATCGCGTCGGCGCACCTTCACCCCCGGCATCGACCGCAGATGGCGCGCCACGGAGGGCCAAGCCTCCGGCTCCCACCCGACGTGCTGCAGCACCTCGGTGGTGAACAAGCTCTCGTAGAGCTTCTCAAGCAGCGTGCGCGCCAACCACTCGCCGGCGAGGTCCGTCCCTTGTAGCCAGACCAAGAACGCCTCCGCGTGTGCCTCCGCGCCTACCGGCTCTGGCTCTCCGACCGGGACATCGATCCACGCTCCATCGTGCCGTGCGATGCGGAATCCAATCTCGCCGCCATCGGTCGCTCCGACCTGAGATCCACCTTGCGATCCGACCTGCCCGCCACCGAGCGGTCCGTGGTGAACCCCGTGCTCGGCTCCGCTGTCCACTCCAACACTGGACGGCGCTGAGTCTCTTGGCGCCCTGGGGCCGGAGCCGTCCTGTCCGACTGGCGCACGGCGCCAGGGGATCAGGTTGTCCGGGATCTTTGTGATGGCCATGGGCGGCGTTGTCCGAGCATAGGGAGAACGCGGCACCTACACCCATGCCTTAGCAGGCCGTCGAGGTGTCCACCAGCAAGGTTCGGACAGCTGACAGATGCTGACAGCAACTGTCCGCAGGGAACCTTTGGACACCCACCCGCTGCAGGGGCAGACCCTCGTCAAGCTGCTACCGCAGTTTGCCATCGATATCGGGGGGGATTGGGGGATGGGTCGCCCTGACCGGCCAGGCCGGGCGGCCCCCCAACTATGAGACCCGCGCCCTGACTCCCCCGGTGCTCCCCGTGGCGCGAACCGGGCGGCTCACAACAGGCTGCTACGGTCGCGCCGTGACGAAAGTGTGTCAACCCTAGTGCCCCCTGTGTCCATGGCCATCGTCAGGCGTAGCGCCCCCTGGGTTCCATGGTCACCAAGGGAGCGCCGCGCGCTGCTCGCCGGCCTCGCCCACGGGGAAGGTCGGGCCGGCGCATATGACGCATATGGGAAGATTGCAACCGAGGATTGAAGTGGCCTGATGGTCAGCCCGCGCCTCTTTTCACGTGTTAGGGTTAAATGCGTGGGGCAAAACTCAGCCCACGCCGCAAACCTCGGCCGCGTCGAGGCGCCCACCATCGACGAGGTCGCCGTGGCGGCGCAGGAGTACGGCGTGCCGGCGAGCATGATCATCGTCCAGGCGATCGGCTATGCTGATCAGCGGCGACCCTTCCGGCGGGGCGAGATCATCGGCCAGGTGGTCGAGCCCGAGCCCGCCAGCGAGGCCGGCTGCGTCATCCGCTGCCCTGACTGCGGCGGCTGGATCGACGCTCTGTCCGTAAGCGAGAAACGAATTCACGAGCCGTACACGCCACCCCAGAACCACTTGGTGTGGTTCGCCGCCGCGTAGGCGATGGCCTGGGTGGTCTCCAGTTTCGCCTGCGCCTCAGGCATCTCCGGCAGCACCTCGCGGAGTGCCTTGTAGGCTGCGGGCCATGCGAAGCGATCCTCACGGGTGGCACGCAGTTCGCGCCGGTAGGCCAGGACCGCCGCCCGCCACGCCAGCCGGATCTCTTCTCGCGGCAAGGAACGCGGAGCCGATGTCTCGTAGCCCATGGCCCAGGCGCCTATACTCTTCCCATGGTTGCGTACTGCGGCAAGTGCAAGCGTCGGAAGGTAGTTGAGTTCGAACTGCCGGAGGAGGTCAAGCGCCTCCTGCTGCTGATGGTGCCTCAGTTTGCAAGCTCATCCCCGTGGCCCAAGTCGCACCAACCAGGGCACGAGCATCGACACGAGAGCGAGGTTGAGGCAGAAGCTGCCTCCGAGCCACAGGTAGAATTGGACTGGATCACTGCGGTCGACGAGCGGCGTGAGCGCCGCGACCCAGAGGAGCGGGCCAAACACTACGCAGAGCCATACGGGGTCTTTAAGAGCATTCATCACACCGCGCCGAGTCCCCGTAAGATGAGGACGCAGCCGGCCACGAACCACGTTAAGAAAAATGCGGGCACTACTGAGAAGCCCAAATTGGTAAGTGGCTTGCCTGCGTTTCGGCGCTCGACCAAGTGCACCGTCAACCACCACAAGACTATGGAACCGACCCCGGCCAAGACCTGAGTGCTTCCAAGCAAGTAGCCCATTGCGTCAATCTCCCCCTGAACCTACCGACGTCCCAGCGCCTGAATCGTGGGCGCCCAGCCCGTTGTCGGCTACCCTTTCGCAATCGGACAGACTGAGACACTACCCTGCTGCTCTACCGCCGCAGGCTTTTTTATCCTGCGTTGACGAGCTGGCCGAGAAGGGCGGCATCCGCTACCGCCCCGAGAACGTGGAGGCGACGACGTGGGCAGACCTTCCATCAGGGCGACGGGGCCGGCGGCCGTAGGTACATAGGAGAGAATTCGGGCACCTCCTCATGTCGAAGAGGTGCCCGAACCCGCACGCCCGAAGGGATGGGCATGCCCGCATGCGCGCCGAACCGTGTGTACTGGGGGGGTGTCGACCCGGCGTGCGCTACAGCAACGTTGCAGCTTCCACTCGGTTCCACTCCGATTGAGGATTTATTTGCGGTGCGTTGTTCCTGAGGACGCTTAGGACACCTCGGACAATAACCGCTACTTTTGGCGCGGCTTGATCGTGTAGTTCCACTCAGGATGGAACGCGTCGCCGGTGATGTCGAGGGCTTATCTCGGCGTCGCTGACCTTGATGCCCTTCTGGTAGGTGCGCTCGTCGAGCACGCAGTCCACCTTGAGACCGGCCTTGGTGGTGGTCGCGCCGATCAGCTCCACGACCGCGAGGCGGTCGGTCAGC
>DATMZP010000183.1:0-5040 GCA_035573595.1 Hyphomicrobiaceae bacterium | reverse complement strand
CGCCGGCGGCAGCGACACGCGCGCCATCCGGCCGAAGCATGGTGTCAGACCCTCCGGGTCGGACACCATCCCATAGCTACGGTGTCAGCCGATCACCGGTTGCGCCGACCCTCGCTGACGAAACGGATCTCGCCGCAGCGTCCCCTCCCCCCTTGTGGGGGTGGGGGGGAACCCCAGACCTCGAATATCGGGATTCCCCCCACCCCTAGCCCCTCCCCACAAGGGGGAGGGGAAGCCGCTCGTTTCGTTTCAGATCCAGTGCTCTGGCACCAAGCGCATCGGCTCAGGCCGGGCGCGCCAGCGGCAGCTTGCTGCCGGTCAGGGCCCGCTCGAGCACGACCTCGCGCCGGAAGCGGAACAGCTTTGCAGGCCGGCCGCCGGTCTCGCTCAGCATCTCCCCCGTCTCCTCGACGAGCCCTTGTTGCTCGATCAGGCGGCGAAAGTTCTGCTTGTGCAGCCGTCGCCCTGCCAGCGCCTCGACGGCCCGCTGCAGCTGCAGCAGCGTGAAGGCCGGCGCCATCAGCTCGAACACGATCGGCCGGTACTTGATCTTGGCGCGCAGCCGGGCGATGCCGGTCGCGAGGATGCGCCGATGGTCGTGGCTCATGCGCTCGCCCGGCGGCAGCGGCTCGATCAAGGGCTTGCGCCGCGCGGCTTCGCGCACCAGCCCGGCCTCGTAGAGCAGCTCGTAGCGCTGCAGCACCAGATCCTCGTTCCAGCCATGCTCGTCCATCGGGAACGTTGCCTCCATGCGATGGATGCGCCCGCGCCGGAGGACCGGGTCTGACGCCTCGCGTGTCCACTGGCGCAAGCGGGGCAGGATCGCGCGCGTGATCACCTGGGACGAGCCATCGCGCCAATCCTCCCACGGAAAATATCGGTACCAGCCGTGCCAGCGGGGGCCCTGCTCCCCCGATACGCCAGCCTCCCGGGTGAGACCGAGATAGCTGACGGAGATCATGCTCTGCTCGCCGCCGCCGTGCACGCGATCGCGATCGGCGAATGTATAGAGCTGCTCCAGATAGCCCAGCGGGTGGTGTGTCTGGTGCTCAACCCAGTCGCGTACGCCCATCTGCAGGCTGCGGTGCCTGGAGGCGAATGGCCCGGTCGGCAGGGCCTTGCCGTTCTCAATCGTGAGGACGCGCGGCTCCTCGTCCGTCACCGCGACCACGACTGCCGTCAGCTCGATCGACTCCAGCTTTGCCTCCGACAAAGTTCGCACCACCAATGACCCAACCGGTGTGCAGGCACGTCTTCCCTAGCACAGGCCGGGGCAGAGTAAGAATTCCGTTCGAGCCCGCCGAGCCACGGACCGCCGTCGCAATTCGGCTCCCGCGCGTGGCTGCGCGCCATCAACCCCAAGCCGAGCTGCACCGCTGCCAGCGCTGCGACATCGCGCTGAACCGCGTGCTCGATCGCGGCGCCTTCGACTTGTCGCGCGCGCTCGATCTCGGTCCGTCCTTCCTGGATCCGCCGGCCGCGCACGGCCCGCATTGCGCGGTGGACTGTGGCCACGACCACAGCCACGACCACAGCCATGACCACCATGGCAATGCGGTCAGCGACAAGGCGCACGCGGTGCACCGCCACCAGTCGGACATCGGCTCGGTGTCGCTGCGCGCCGGCGAGCTCAACTTCCACCGCTTCTTCCCCTGGGTGCAGAAGATGGCCGAGGAGCAGGGCCAGAACATCCTGCGCATGAAGGGTTCGGCAGCGCCAACAGCGACTACGGACGGCAACCGCTACCGCGCTTACGCCGGTCCATCACCTAAGCTGCGCGACGAGACTCAGCGTGTGGAAGGCGGCATGGAGGGGGAACCGGTGCCCGCACACGCTGGGAGGCGTTTTTCAACCCGGCCTGCAGCGCCATCGAATGGCGCTGGTTCGAACGCATGTTCAAGGCGCGTCAGATCGCTGTCGCCTTCCTGGCCACGCAGCAGTTCGCGCCGCTGGGCGCGCGGCGTCCCTCGACGCTGCGCTGCCTGCCGAACGACGAGGCCAGCACCCGCGCACTCTAGGACGTCGTCTTGCGCCGGGCTGCCGCGGCGTGCGCCGCATAGGCCTCGATGCGGCATTTGAGGCCCGGCGCGGCGGCCGAGCGCACCAGCGTGGCCAGGTCGGCGTCGCCGCCGCCATCGTCCAGTGCGCCGCGCAGCACGGTTTCGGCTCTCATCGCGCGCTGTCGTTCATTCGACGTCGAACTTGACCCCCTGCGCCAGCGGCAGGGTCGTGCCGTAGTTGATGGTGTTGGTGGCGCGGCGCATGTAGGCGCGCCAGCTGTCGGAGCCGGCTTCGCGGCCGCCGCCGGTCTCCTTCTCGCCGCCGAAGGCGCCGCCGATCTCCGCCCCCGAGGGGCCGATGTTGACGTTGACCACGCCGCAGTCGGAGCCCGCCGCCGAAAGGAAGCGCTCGGCTTCGCGCAGGTCGGTGGTGAAGATGGACGACGACAGGCCCTGCGGCACTTCGTTGTGCAGGTGTATGGCGTCGTCGAAGTCCTCGTAGGTCATGACGTAGAGGATGGGCGCGAAGGTCTCGCGCCGGACCACCTCCGTCTGGGCCGGCATCTCCACCAGCGCCGGGCGCACGTAGAAGCCGCCGTCGCCGGCCGGCGTGCTCACACGCTCGCCGCCTGTGACCCGGCCCTTGCCGGACCGCGCGTCGTCGAGCGCGGCCTGCATGGCCTTGAAGGAGCCCTCGTCGCGCAGCGGGCCGATGAGGGTGCCACTCTCGCGCGGATCGCCGATGGCCACCGATTGGTACACCTTTTTCAAGCGCGGCAGCAGCTTGTCGGCCACGCTCTTGTGCACGAACAGGCGGCGCAGCGAGGTGCAGCGCTGCCCCGCCGTGCCCATGGCCGCGAAAGCGATGGCGCGCAGCGCCAGGTCCGGGTCGGCCGAGGGGCAGATGATGGCGGCGTTGTTGCCGCCCAGCTCGAGGATGCAGCGGCCGAAGCGCGCGGCCACACGCTGGGCGACGATGTGGCCCATGCGGGTGGAGCCGGTGGCCGAGACGATGGCCACGCGCCGGTCGTCGGCCAGGATCTGGCCGATGTCGGCGCGCCCGATGAGCACGCCGGCCAGGCCCGCAGGCGCGTCGCCGAAGCGCTTGAGTGCGCGCCCGAGCAGCGCCTGCGTGGCCAGGGCGGTGAGGGGGGCCTTCTCGGACGGCTTCCAGATCACCGGGTCGCCGCACACGAGCGCGATGGCCGAGTTCCACGACCACACGGCGACCGGGAAGTTGAACGCCGAGATCACCGCGACCACGCCGGCCGGGTGCCAGGTTTCCATCATGCGGTGGTTGGGGCGCTCGGTGGCGATGGTGAGGCCGTAAAGCTGGCGCGAGAGGCCGACCGCGAACTCGCAGATGTCGATCATCTCCTGCACCTCGCCCTGGCCTTCGGAGAGGATCTTGCCGGTCTCGATGCTCACCAGGCGGCCCAGGTCTTCCTTGGCGGTACGCAATTCCTCGCCCAGCAGGCGCACCAGCTCGCCGCGGCGTGGCGCGGGCACCATGCGCCACTTCACGAACGCCTCCTGGGCCGCCGCGATCTGCGCGCGCGCCGCATCGGCGGCGTGCTCGCGCAGGCGCGCTATCTCGCTGCCGTCGATGGGCGAGGCGACGCGGAGCGTGCCGCCGCTGACGCAGGCCGGATCGACACCGAGGCGGGCGAGCAGCGCTGCGGTTTCCTGGGGGACAGACTGAGGTTTCAAGGCGGTCATGGCGATTTCCTGTAGTGCGTGATGCGGTGCATGGGCGCGGGCAGCCGACGGGGCGTCGGGGTGCGGTCGGCGCCGCGCTCAGACGGCGCAGGTCACCTGGATCGAGACCTTGTGGCGCGGCGATCGCAGCCTGGCAACCACGTAGCTGCACACGGGAGGATCGTGCCAGGGCACCCAGGCGTCCACTTGGGTTGCATGCATAGGTTCCTTGTGACGATGGAAGCGATTTGGTGGGCAATCGACGAGGCACGACCCGTGCCGGCTCTACCGGCGGCCGCCTTGTCCTTTATTTCGAAATACGGAACATATATTCCAAAAAGTGGCATGGACGCCAACGACTGTCAATGATCGGCGCGTACGCAAGGCGATGGGCGCGGCCTGTCTGCAAGCCGTAGACGCACGGACGGCGCGGGCCGTTCGGCGCTCAGTCGTCGGCCGGACGGGTGCTGGCGTCGCGCGACACGGCGTCGGCCGCTTTGCGCACCAGCAGGGCCAGCGGCTTGATCTGCCCCGGCTTGATGCGCGAGGACGGCCCGGAGATGCCCAGGGCAGCCACCACGGTGCCGGCCGAATCGCGGATCGGGGCGCCGATGGCCCACACACTATCGCGCCACTCGCCACGGTTGACCGCGTAGCCCTGGGTGCGCACGCGTTCCATCTCGCGCAGGAAGTCGTCGGGATCGACGATGGTGGCGGCGGTGTAGCGTTGCAGGCCGCTGGCGGCGAACTGCTCCAACGCTGCCTTGGGCTGCCAGGCGAGGATGGCCTTGCCGGTGGCCACGCAATGCGCCGGCGCGCGGCTGCCGACCTCGAAGTAGGCGCGCACGGGCTGGGGGCTGTCGAGCTTGTGCACATAGAGCACCTCGTGGCCTTCGAGCACCGACAGGTGTACTGACTCGCGCGTGGCCAGCAGCAGCTCGGTCATGCGGGCCTGAGCCGCGTGCCGCACCGCCAGGCGCAGGGACACGCGGTTGCCCAGCTCCCAGAGCTTGAGGGAGGCCGAGTACTCGGCGGTGGATTCGTCCTTGACCGCGTAACGCAGATCCACCAGCGCCTGCAGCAGCCGGTGCACGTTGCTCTTGCTCAACTCGAGCATGACGGCCAGCTCGCTCACTCCGAGCGCGCGCTCACTGCGCGCCAGGGCTTCCATCACCTGCAAACCTTTGACCAATGTGTTGTTCATGGAACTGCCTCCCTTGTGTGGCCGCGGATCCGTGGAGGTCATGGCCTAACGAATCGAGTCCGGACTGGAACTTGCATGCAGAAGACGCGCCGTGCACGCGTATTTGCCCGGCGGCCGTGTTTGACATGCAAAATTCAT
>DATMZP010000182.1:0-4242 GCA_035573595.1 Hyphomicrobiaceae bacterium | reverse complement strand
CGGAATGAGCAAGGGCACCTCGAGGTTCTTCATGCTCGCCGCCTGCTTCATGACGTTCTCGCGCGTCAGGTTGTCGCCGGCCCGCTTGAGCACCTCCGCGAGGGTGGACGAAACCGCATAGCCATACGTGGGGAACGTGCTGGTCTTGTCACCGTTGGGATAGAACTTGTCCATGAACGCGCGCCAGGCGGCCATGTCTGCATCCTTGTCGAACTGCGGATCCGTCGGGTCCTTGAGGTAGCCCGCCGAGATGAGGCCCTGCGACGCCTCCAAGCCCGCCGGCTTCATTACCGAGCCGACCGAGACCGACACGTTGTTCAGGTAGTGCGCCGGCTTCCAGCCGATCTCGTGCGCCTTTTTGATCGCCTGGGCGGCGAACTTGGGCGTGGTGATGTTGAAGAATGCATTGGCGCCCGAGTTCTTCAGCGCGATGATCTGGCTGTCGATGGTCGGATCCGCCACCTCATAGGTGGCGACCTGCACGATCTTGTTGGCGTCCTTGCCCAGACCCCGCTTGAAGCCGTTGAAATAGTCCCGGCCGTAATCGTCGTTCTGCATCAGCACGGCGATCTTGGGGTCCTTCACGTTGGCCAGGATGTGCTTGGCATAGATGACGCCCTCCGTCTGGTAGTCCGGCTGCCAGCCCATGGTCCAGGGATACTCTTTGGGCTGACCCCAGACGGAGGCGCCGGTGGCCACGAACAGCTGCGGCACCTTCTTGGCGTTAAGGTACTTGTGGATGGCTGTGTTGGGTGGCGTGCCGAGGGTCTGGAAGACGAACAGCACCTTGTCCTCCTCCACCAACTTGCGCACCATCTCGACGGTCTTCGGCGGGGCATAGCCGTCGTCGTAGGAGATGAAAGTGATCTTGCGGCCGTTGATGCCGCCCCCGTCGTTCACCTTCTTGAAGTAGGCCTCGATGGTCTTGCCGATCTGGCCGTAGGCGGAGGCCGGCCCCGAGTAGGGGTTGGTGTGGCCGATCCTGATCTCGGTGTCGGACGCACCGTCGTCGTATTTCTTCTGGGCGCTTGCCGCGGTTGCCGTGAACGCAAGCGCGAGCGCGCCTGCCCCGGCCAGCATCAGCTTCGACAGTCTCATGGCGTTTTCTCCTCTGCCAGCTTCTTGGACTGTGACGGCAGGGCCGCCGTCACAACCTTCTCAGTCGTCTCCACAGCGCCGCCAGGCCGCCGGCGATGCCGGTCGGCATGGCGTACATCAGGGCAATCAAGGCAATGCCGTAGATCAGCCACGGCTCCAGCTCCAGCGGCAGCTGCACTGCCGCGGAGATCTTCTTGGTAAGAGCGTCGGCGTACTTCTCGATGACTTGCACGAAGATGCCGCCGATCACGGCCCCGGGCAGCGAGGCGATGCCGCCCACCACGGCGCCGACCAGGATGGCGATGGACAGCTCGAAGCGGAAGCTGTCGGGCGAGACGAACTCGAAGATGATGCCGTGCAGCGCCCCGGCTATGCCGGTGTAGAGGGCGCTGATGCCGAACATCACTGTCTTGTAGTGGGCGACGTTGACGCCCATGGTGCCGGCGGCCATCGGATGGTCGCGGATGGCGATCAGCGCGCGCCCGGTGCGGCTGTCGAGCAGGTTGCGCGCAATCCAGAACATGAGTGCGGCGATGGCGAGCACCACCAGGAACATCCACTGGTCGTTGCTGAGCGGAAGGCCGAAGGGCGGATCGGACTTGAACACGTTGATGCCCATCACGCCCTTGGTGACCGGCTCGATGTGGCGGTATTTCAGGATCTGGGGCACGGCCACGGCGAGGGCGAAGGTGGCAAGCGCCAGGTAGTGCCCTTCGAGTCTCAGCGCCGGCAGCCCGAACAGGTAGCCGGCTACGAAGCAGGCGAGCGCCGCCGCTGGCAGCGTGGCCCAGAACGGCCAGTCGTGCTGGTCGATCAGGATGGCCGCGGTATAGGCGCCGACCGCAAAGAACGCGCCGTGGCCGAGGGAGATCTGGCCGTTGAAGCCGGTGAGCAGGATGAGCCCCAGCACCGCGATCGAGTAGACGATCATCAGGCTGAGCTGCAGGAACTGGAAATCGCTGACGAGGCCGGTCTTGCCCCCGGCGATCAGGAGCACCGGCAGGACGATGAGCAGCAGCCACCAGCGATAGCGCCGGAGCGAGCCGGGGGCCCGATCCGCTGCGGTGCCGGACGCGAGGACGGTGCTTGCCATGGCTCGGCCTCTCACACCCGCTGCACGGTGACACGGCCGAACAGGCCGCTTGGCTTGAGCGTCAGCACCGCGATGACGATGACGAGTGCCACGGTGAGCTTCTCGCCGTTGCCGACGATGTAGACCCCGGTCGCCCGCTCGATCACGTTGCCCAGATAGGCGATCAGGTTCTCCAGCACTCCCACGATGAAGCCGCCGGCGACGGCCCCGCCGGGGCTCGATATGCCGCCCACAAGCGCGCCGGCGAAGCCGTAGAGCAGGATGCTGGCCATCATGTTGGGCTCCAGGTAGACGGCAGGAGCCACCATGCAGCCGGCGACGGCGCCCACTGCGGCGGCGAGGCCCCAGCCCAGCGCCAGCATCCAGTCCACGCTGATGCCGGCGAGTCTGGCCGACGCCGGGTTCTGCGCCGCGGCGCGCATGGCGAGCCCTAGCGGGGTGAAGCGGAAGAAGGCGAACAACGCCAGGAGAACCGCGATGGTGATGGCGATCATCCCGAGCTGGTGCGAGCCGATGTAGGCGGAGCCGGGGAATGTCACCTGCGGGAACGGCGACGGCACGGCCTTGATGGTGTGCGTCCAGATGCCTCCGGCGAGCGCGTGGAAGATCGTGAGCAGACCGATGAAAACCACGACGACCGCCAACACGGGCGCGCTGTGCAACGGGCGCAGGATGGAGCGCTCGATCGCCACGCCGGCGGCGAACGACAGCGCCATCACCAGCGGCAGCGCGAGCCAGACGTTCAGGCCCCACTCCATGAGCTGCCATGCGAGATAGGCGCTGAACATGGCCATCTCGCCCTGGGCGAAGTTGATGTGGTTGGTGGAGACAAAGATCATCACCAGCGCCAGCGCCAGGCTGGCATAGATGGCGCCGTTGGCGAGACCGGATGCCACCTGCTGGATGAGCTGCTCCATGCGCCTCGCCTCTCAATAGCCCAGATACGACTTGCGCACGCCCGCGTCGCTCTTGATCTGCGCGGCCTTGCCCGACATGACGATACGCCCCGTCTCCAGCACGTAGGCGTGATCGGCGAGGTCGAGGGCCAGGGCGGCGTTCTGCTCGACCAGCAGCATGCTCACCTTGGCCTCGGCGTTGATCCGCCGCATGATGCGAAAGATCTCCTGCACGATCAGAGGTGCCAGGCCGAACGAGGGCTCGTCGAGCAGCATGAGCCGAGGGCCCAGCATCAGAGCGCGGCTGATGGCGAGCATCTGCTGCTCTCCGCCGGAGAGCGTGCCGGCCTGCTGGCCGAGGCGCACCTTCAGGATGGGAAAGTACTCAAACACCATGTCGAGGTCACGCTGCGCGGCGGCCCTGTCGCGGCGGGTGTAGGCGGCCACCCGCAGGTTCTCCTCCACCGTCAGGGTGGTGAAGGTGCCGCGCCCCTCCGGCACATGACCGACGCCGAGCCGCACGATCTCCTCGGTCGGCCGGCCGGCGACGGGCCTGCCGTCGAAGCGGACGGTGCCCTTGGTCGGCACCATGCCGCAGACGGCGCGCAGCGTCGTGGTCTTGCCGGCACCGTTGGCGCCGAGCAACGTGGTGATGCCGCCGGCCTCCAGGGCGAAGCTGACGCCGTGCAGCGCCTGCGTCTCGCCGTAGTACGCGTTGAGCCCTT
Organism: Hyphomicrobiaceae bacterium; assembly: GCA_035573595.1. Classification (GTDB taxonomy): domain Bacteria; phylum Pseudomonadota; class Alphaproteobacteria; order Rhizobiales; family Hyphomicrobiaceae; genus AWTP1-13. The sequence continues at coordinate 430 of DATMZP010000182.1, read as the reverse complement.
CGACCTCCAGGAGCGGCATGACCCGTCAGGCTCCCGTGCCGAGATAGGCCCGGATCACCTCCGGGTTGGCCTGCACCTCGGCCGGCGTGCCCTCGGCGATCTTCCGGCCGAAGTCGATGGCCACCACGTTGTCGGACACCGACATGACGAGACTCATGTGGTGCTCCACCAGCAGCACCGTGACGTTCTGGGTGTCGCGGATGCGGCGGATCTGGTCGCGCAGGACATCCACCTCGTCGTGGTTGAGCCCGGCCGCCGGCTCGTCCAGCAGCAGGAGCTTGGGTGCGCCGGCGAGAGCGCGGGCCAACTCGACGCGCTTCTTGATGGGAAAGGGCAGGCCGCCGGCCGGCAGGTGGGCGAACGGGTCGAGGTCCATGACGGCCACCAGCTCGGCCGCCCGCTGAGCGATGCGCCGCTCCTCGTCCCGCCA
>DATMZP010000181.1:0-14465 GCA_035573595.1 Hyphomicrobiaceae bacterium | reverse complement strand
AAAAGTCCGTCTAGATATATATCTATCTCTTACGATAACCCATTCTCTCTACCACCATCAAGCCCCCGGCCGCACACGTGTACAAGGAGGACCTGAAGGTCGGCTCCACCTGCAGCGCATGCACAGCACCGGACGCCCCGTAGGGCGCAATGCCCCTTTCGGGGCATTGCGCCGGAAGCTCCGACCGGCGCAATCGCGCTTCGCACGTGTGCGCCTTATGCCGCCGGCTGATTGCGCATGGCGGGCCCCTGCTGCTGCCGGCACTGCGCCTAGTTTTATGTTCGACGATTATCGAACTATGTGGTAAGCTTGGCGCCATGAAGCAACCCAAGCAGCTGCCGCATCCGAGCCCGAATGAGATCACGCTTTCGCGAGTGCTCCATGCGCTGAGCGATCCGGTGCGCCTGTCGGTGGTGGCCGACCTGGCGGGCGGGCGGGAGCGCGGCTCGAGCGAGTTCGAATGCGGGGTGGCGGAGTCCACCCTCAGTCACCACCTCAAGGTCCTGCGGCTGGCGGGGGTCATCCAGCACCGCAAGGAGGGCACGCGCTGCTTCGTTGCGCTGCGGCCCGAGCTGGAGGCGACCTTTCCGGGCCTCCTCGGCTCGATCCTCAAACACGGCAGGCCTGAGCGGTAGACCGACGCCTGCGTTCGAGACTTTCGAGAGCGAACCTGCCAAATCGGGCTGGAGGATACCCGCCAGCACGCCCGGCGCTTGCAAGGTCGCGTCGGAGTGCTTGGCTCTGCCTTGACTTTTCTTCAGCGTAAGCGGTGCTATCCTCATTGGGCGCTGCGGGCCGCAGGACCTGGACGATGCTCTGCTGGTTCGAAGATTTCGCTCTCGACACAGGCCGGCGTGAGCTGCGCCGCGGGGGAGTTCTTGTCCCTATCGAGCCACAGGCCTTCGATCTTCTGGAGCTGCTGATCCGTAACCGCGCCCGCGTGGTCAGCAAGGCCGACCTGATCGAGGCTATCTGGGAGGGGCGCATAGTCTCGGAAGCAGCGTTGACGACGTGCGTCAACGCTGTGCGCCGGGCGATTGGAGACAGTGGCGAGGCGCAGCGTCTGGTCAAGACGTTTCCTCGCAAGGGGATCCGTTTTATCGGTTCGGTGCGGGAGGAGTCCAAGTCTGGCGAGAATACGCGCCAGCAGATTGTCGCGGAGGCGCCGAAGTCCGCCCTGGCTCTTCCGGACAAGCCCTCCATCGCCGTGCTGCCGTTCACCAACATGAGCGGAGACCCAGAGCAGGACTACTTCGCCGACGGCATGGCGGAGGAGGTGATAGTCGCGCTTTCGCGCTGCAGCTCGCTGTTCGTGATCGCGCGCAATTCGTCGTTCACCTATAGAGGCAAGGCGGTCGATGTGCGCCAGGTGGGGCGCGAGCTTGGCGTGCGGTATGTGCTGGAGGGCAGTGTCCGGCGCAGTGGCAATCGCCTTCGCATCACCGGACAGCTCGTCGATGCGGCCTCGGGCTCGCAGATCTGGGCCGACCGCTTTGACGGCGACAGCAGCGATGTCTTCGACCTCCAGGACCGCATTGCTGAAAGTGTGGCGGGTGCGATCGAGCCGACACTGCATCTCGCGGAGATCGCGCGATCGAAGCAGAAGCCAGAGTCCAGCCTGGACGCTTACGACCTCTATCTTCGCGCCTTGCAGCTCGAGTACCGGTTCACCGAGGAGAGTCTCGCCGAAGCCATCCGCTGCCTGGAGCGGGCCGTCGCAATCGATTCCTCGTTCGCACCCGCCATGGCCCTTGCAGCCTACTGCTTTGCCGAGCGCGCATTCCAGGCCTGGGCCACGGATTACGACGAGGAGGCAGCGGAGGCGACGCGCCTGGCGAACCGGGCGATCGAGCTCGACCCGCAAAATGCTGACGTCTTGTGGATGTCCGCGTTCGGGATCGGATTCCTGGGAGGCGATATCGTGCGCTCGAAGGAGCTCTTCGCGCGCTCGCTGGCGAACAATCCGAATTCATCCATGGCGCTGACCATGAGCTGCTGGCCCGACAGAGTGCTGGGTGACATAGCCACAATGAGGGAGCGGCTCGCGCGGGCGCGGCGGCTCAGTCCGCGCGATCCGCGTGAGTGGATGATGTCCACGACGACGGCGATGATGCATTCGTGGCACCACGAGTTTCACGAAGCCGTCGCATGGGCCGAAAGAGCCATCAGGCAAAACCCCCGGGCCCTGCCAGCACTGCGAACCCTGGTCGTCGGCCTAGTGCATTCGAAACAGGTCGAACGGGCCAAGGAGATTGTCGGCGCGATACTGCAGATCGATCCATTCTTCACGATCTCTGGTTGGCAGCGGCAGCGTGCGCCCCAATATCGCGACAACAATCCACGCTGGCAGTTCATTCTCGACGCCTATCGCGCTGCCGGTGTGCCGGAATAGCGGGGGCCTGAACGCCAGGCTCCCTGCGCTCTGCCCCGCCTCGGCCGGCCCGCCATCCGCTGGGCGAGTCGGCCCTGTTCAGGCCCCGGTCGTGGCGATCGAGCTCTCGTAGTGGCACGATCCCATGCCGGTGTCGGCAAAGACGCCGTGGTCCGCGATCCACCTGAAGGTCTCGTCGAAGACCTCCTTGGTATAGGGCTCGAACACCAGGCGCTCGCCCGGCCCCCAGCGGCGCGTATCCATCACGGCGTGCCAGCGCACCGGAAACTCCCGGCTGTAGTAGTGCGTGAAGCGGTCCGGCCGGAGATCGATGTCGCGCTGAGCCTGACGCAGCGCGCGGAAGAACTTGGCCAAGTCCTCGGGATCCGGGTTGCCGTGCACCATGGTGGCGATCATGAAGCTCGTGTCGATGATCTTGCGGAAGCCAAGCTGCTCGGCGAGGTAGTAGGGGCCGCTAAACAGCGCGCACGCCGGCACTTGGCCGTCGAGCAGAAGCTCCATGCGCCTGAACAGCATGCCGTCGGCGAACGACAGGTTGATCCTGTCGGCCGGCAGGTACTGCTCCAGGCCCTGGATGGTCGCGTAGTGGCTGCCCGATTGGTAGCCGACCGAGATCGGCACTCCGCTCAGGTCCTCCGGTGTCCTCACGGGCGAATCTGCGGGCACGAACACGCCGGAGGGCGTAACGGAATAAAGGTTGGGATAGAGCTTGCCGTGCCCGGACGACGCGGCGACGCCGACCGTCCAGTGGCACGCGCAGCTCACGTCGGCGGCGCGCCCCTTCTCGAACGACTGATACGCTCCGACCTTGTCGCCCTTGTCGTGGACCTTGCCGTCGGTCGCCTGCACCAGCTCGCGAAACTCGTAGTCGAGGCCCTGGGCCGTGAAATAGCCCTTCTCCTCCGCCACCCATTCCTGCAGACGGAAGTGGGGTTCGATGATGAATTTCGGCATCCTGCTTCTCCTGTCGAGCGTTCCTCTGGGAGCGTACCGATGGATTGCGGCCATCGTCCGACTCGCCACCCGGCTTGTCGATCTTGCTCTTGCGCCGTACATGACCTTGCGGCGCTCCTCGCGCAGCCGGCGCCGAGCGACGGCGTGGATGTGCTCGGGCGGGTGGGATTGACGATGGCATGGCGCTCCTGCCCCCGCTTGAGGAGCACCTTAGGAACGGCTTGGTTTTCGCTGAGCCCAGCGCCGAGTGAAGGCATGGGCGGTGCCTCGGACGGTCTGCAAAAGGGTCCAAGGCGTGCCCTGGCGGGGGCCGTAGATTTCGGAGCGGCCGGGGAGAGCACTCCGTAGTGGGCAGATCAGCAACTGGCGCTCTAACTGCACTTGTTCCGCAACAAGGCCTCCCGGAGTTCCGGCAGAGTTGCGCGGGCACCGCTTAACCGTTCGTTAACGACAGGCTCAGATGATGGCATCGGGCAGACATGCCGGGCAGGAGGACGACGGCAATGACGCCACGGCAGGCTCGCGTGGCCATGGGCGCCTTCGTGCTGCTGGCCGCCGGTGTGACAGGCAACGCGCTCTATCTCCAGGGCAGCCCCGATCGCGTCGCCAACAAGCCGCCGGCGTCGCCTCCGGCCGTGCGCTCCGAGCCGCAACGGCCGCCGGGCCGGCCCACAGAGGCCAAGGCCGGGAGGGGCTCCCAGCAGAGCACCGGCCTGCCGCCGGCGCCGACGGCGCAGTCCAAGGCGGCGGACTCCAGAACCGCAGGATCCAAGGCTACGGAGCCCAGGAGCGCGGAGCCCGAGGCTGACACGCCGCAAGATGCGGAGACGCCCAGGAGCGCCCAGTCGCTCAAGGTCCGCACGGTGCGGGTTGCCACCGTCGGGGAGGTCCCGCCCGTGGAAGCCAGCCCCAACGCCAGTGCCAGCGCGGACACTGAGACCGTGCGCGCCGTGCAGGCGGAATTGAACCGGCGCGGCTACGGCCCGCTGGCCGCCGACGGCGTCATGCGTCCTGCGGCGCGAGCCGCCGTCATGGCCTTCGAGCACGAGCATCGGCTGCCCCTTACGGGCGAGGCGTCGCAGGAGCTGCTAAAGCAGATCCTGTTCGGCGCGGCGCCTGCCGCGGGGGCTGCCGGCCCGCCCGAGGTGCGCTCGCCCCAGGCCCAGGGCGTCGTCAGGGACGTGCAGCGGCAGCTGGCGGCACGCGGCTATCGGCCCGGCGCCGCCGACGGTCGTCTCAGCGCCGAGACTATCGCGGCCATCCGCACCTTCGAGGCGGACCAGGGCCTGGTGCCCAAGGGCCGTATTTCTGCCGTCCTGCTGGACAGGCTGGAGAGCGGCATGGCCGGCGGCGGGCGCCACAGAGACCCGTGATGCTGGCGGCAGTGGAGGGTCGGCAGTGGGGCGTCGGGGCATGGTTGCCGCCGCTTTCGACTGCCGACATCCGACATCCGATCGGGATTGCCCATGCGCTTGAAGTCGGAGATCTGGGTCAAGGCCTACCTGCGGCGCTGCCGCCACGAAGGCGCGGATGCCGTGCTCGTGCGCCGGGGCGATGACGACGCAGGTGCCATCTACATCAAGGTGAGCCGCCTCGACGGCACCGCCAGCCTGTTCGGTCCGGCCCCGGCCGGCCTCGACGCGGCACGCGAGGACCGGCTGTGGCAGCCCAGCCTCAAGGCCGAGCCGAGCCCGGAGGCCGAGGTCGACGCCTTCCTGCAGCGCCAGATCGACTTCGATGCGGACATCTGGATCGTTGCCGTTGAGGACCGGTCGGGCCGCCACTTCCTCGACGACTGGCTCGCCCCGCCATAGCCCCGGAGGTAGCTCCCCGGCGGTGTGGCGGACATTAACCGTTCGTTAACGTCTCGGACGCTCAACTCCCAAGCGATTCGCCGAGGGGTGTGCGTGCGTCGGGCGAGCGGGAGCCAACGGCCGCGCCACGCGGGCGGCCATCGGTTCGGGGGACATCGATGACACACATCGTGCAGTTTCGCATAGGCGTGGCGCGGGAGGTCGAGGAGGCCGAGACGCGCCAGGGCGGGGGCGCCCAGATCGTGATCTTTCCCGGCGTGCGGCGCGAGCACCGCGCTGAGCCAGCGCGGCGCCCGCCGGTCAAAGGACCGCAGGAGCGGGATTTCCTTACGTTGCCCGACTGAGGCACCGGTACACGGGACGCCGAGCGCCGCCTGGCCGGTTCAACCTCCATTTGCCTCTCCACCGACGGTCCACTATTGGACTACCCCTGCCCGCGCCCGGTTGGGCCGGCCGCGTGAACCCCGGATGAAGGGCCGGGGTGGGCGGCATTCATGCCGTTGGGCTAGGATGCCGGAGCGGGTTGCGGACCGGCGCTGTTTGCGGACTTCCGCGTCTTTGCGTCCGGCGACGGCTTGGGGGGACGGGAGCATGACGAAGACTTTGGCCGTCGCCGCAGCCGGCGGGGCGTCGGAGGGCCAAGGCCGCGCGCACGCGCGGGTGGCGGGCCTGCAGCTCCAGTTCGCCCTGATCGCGGTCGTGGCATTCGGCCTCTACTGGCTCTCCTCGTTCCTGCTCGAGGCGCGCGGCGGCACGACCCATTTCGCCGCCGACACGTGGTTCTACACGGAGCTGGCCAAGGGCGACATCTTCGGGCGGCTGGCGGACAACTACCACCTCGACCGCGTCTTCCGGTTCCATCCCACCACCGTTCTCCTGGCCGCAGGCTGGATGAAGCTGGTCGAGCCCCTCACGGGGCTCATCTCGCCGCTGCATCTCCTGAAAGCCATGTTCGCCCTGGTCGGCGCCATCGGCGTATGGGCGGCGCTGTGGGCGTTCGCGGCGGCCGTGCCGCAACGCCTCGCGGTGCCGCTTGGCGCGATCTACGGCAGCTCTCTCAGCGTCTGGTACTTCTCCAGCATCGAGGAATCCAAGATCGTCACGACCACGCTGATCGTGCTGTATTTCGCGGCCTACCTGCGCCTGAGGACCAACTGGACGCTGCCCCGGGCGGCGCTGCTGACGGGCATCCTGCTGGTGGCGTGTCTCAACGAGATCGTCGCCGGGTTCGTGGTGATCGTGCCGGTCGTCGATACCCTGGTGCGGCGCGGTCTCGACCTGCGGGCCTACCGCTGGATCGCAGCCCATGCGCTCGCCGGCCCCGTCGCGCTCGCCATCCTGGAACTTATCATGCGGGCCAGGGCGGGCGCCGCCGCGGCGCACGCGGAAGGGGCGAACCACTTCAGCATGCTGATCTACTACATCACCCAGAACGACTACAGCCCCGCGGCGCTCTATACCTTCGCTGTGCGGTGGCTGTTCTTCAGCATTGCCGCGCCGTCGCCCAACGGGTCGTACTACGCCAACCCGTCCATCAACTACGGCGGCGAGTTCGAGGGGGTGCTGGTGACGTATCTCACCTCGCCGGTGTCGGCCGGCGTGGTCGTCCTCTTCGGGCTCGTGCTGTGGGCGGGCCTGGCGCCGCGCTGGCGGGCCGCCGGGCTCGGCGACCTCACCGGCGTGATGCTGGGAATGGCGGCGTTTGCCGTGGTGCGCGGCGTCTTCTTTCTCGGCTTCATCCCCGACGAGTGCATGCTGTTCAGCTCCAGCGTGACGCTGGCGCACCTGCTGCTGATCGCCATCCCGTTCGCGGCCTCCGGTTTTCCGTGGAAGGGCTCGGTCCTCGCCGGACTCGCCGCGCTGCTTTTCGTCACCAACGCGAGCTTCATCGTCGGCCAGTAGCCGACCGCTGATCGCCGCCTGGGGCGGGCCGGTGGTGGGGAGGGAAAAGCCGCAGGACCTCCGGTGCTGCCTGCCCCTGTCGAGGTCCTCCGACGGTGCGGGTTGCGTCGGCGGTGCAACGAACGGGTGAGGTCCTGCGGCGGGCACCAACATAGGGTATCGCGGATATTCGGTTTACTGGGCGATTACCCAGGTTTTCCGGGCCACGCCCGTCAGCCCGTTGCGGCGAGGCGGGCGAAGCCGGCTTCCAAGTCGGCCTTCAGGTCGGCAACGTCCTCCAGCCCGATGTGGAAGCGCACCGTCGGCCCCTCCGGCTGCCACGCCGTGGCCGAGCGCGACTTGGCCGCGTCGAAGGGCAGTGCCAGGCTCTCGTAGCCGCCCCACGAGGCGCCCATGCCGAACAGCTCGTAGCCTTCCAGCATCGCCGCCAGCGCCGTCTTGCTGCACGGCTTGAGCACGATCGAGAACAGGCCGCTGGCGCCCAGGAAATCGCGTTTCCAAAGCTCGTGCTGCGGGTGGCTCGGCAGGGCCGGATGGATCACGCGCGCCACCTCGGGCCGCTCCTCCAGCCAACCCGCGACCTCCACGCCCGAGTGCCAGTGCCGCTCCAGCCTCACCTCAAGGGTGCGGAAGCCGCGCAGGCCGAGGAACATTTCCTCGGTGCCGGCGCAGATGCCGAGGCCCCCCGCCTCCGCCACCAGCCTGCCAGCCAGCGGCTCGGAGACGGTGATGGCGCCCAGCATGGCATCGGCATGGCCGACGATGTACTTGGTGCCGGCCTGGATGGAGATGTCGGCGCCGTGGACGAACGGCTTGAAGTAGAGCGGGCTCGCCCAGGTGTTGTCGATGGCCAGCAGAGCGCCCGCGGCGTGGGCCGCTCCGGCGATGGCCGGGATGTCCTGCACCTCGAAGGTCTGCGAGCCGGGGCTCTCGGTGTAGATGAGCGTCGTACCGGGCCGCATCAGCCCGGCGATGTCGGCGCCGAGGGTCGGGTCGTAGTAGGTCGTCTCGACGCCGAAGCGCCTCAACAAGCCGTCGCAGATCTTGCGCGTCGGCTGGTAGACCGTATCGGCGACCAGGATGTGGTCGCCGGCCTTGGTGAAAGAGAGGAGCGCGGTGGCGACGGCGGCCGCGCCGGAGGGTGCGAGCCAGGTGCGCGCGCCGCCTTCCAGCTGCGCGATGGCGGCCTCCAGCGCCTCGGAGGTGGGCGTGCCGCGCCGGCCGTAGACGTAGCGCTGGTCGCGCCGCTCGAAGCTGTCGAGCGTCCTGAACAGAACCGTCGAGCCGCGGTAGACTGGCGTGTTGACGAAGCCGTGGTGCGCGAACGGGTCGCGCCCCGAGTGCACGATGTCCGTCGCGGGCCGCCGGGGCGTTTCGCGCTTGTTGGAGCCGGTCATTCTGGCAATTTCTCTTTCTGACTATCGCACCCGTCATCCCGGCAGCAGCGATGCAAGCCAAAGGCGAGCAGCGCTGCGAGCCGGGACCTCGCGAGGTGCGACTCGTTGCCCGAGGTCCCGGATAGCCTCGCCCCCTGTGGGGCTCGGCTTCCGGGATGACGGGTGGATGACGAGACGGGCGAGACGCCTCACGGCATGATCACCTCGACGAGGACGTTGTCGCCCGCCTTGACGGCGAAATCGCGTTTGTAGAGCCGGCCGGCATGCGTCGCCCGCGCCGCGTAGGTGCCGGGGGCGAGGATGTGCGAGGGGAGCGCGCCGCTGCTCTCCTTGACGGTGTCGCCCTGGGCGTTCGCCACGCTCCATTGCGTGTCAGCGATGGCATCGCCGCCCTCGCGGGTGACGAGCTTGAAGCTCACCTGGGCGGCGGGGTGGGTGAGCGTCACCTCGGAGAGCTTGCCCGCCTCCACCGAGACATCGGCGCGCGCCAGGGCGTTGGCGTCGCCATAGGTGCTGACGATGCTGTAGTTGCCGGCGTTGAGCCGAAGGACGATGCCGGTCTTGGCGCCGGTGACGACCTTGGTGCGCTGGCCGTACTCGTCCCTCTCGTCGGATTCCACGTCGAAGCTGACGAGCTTCTCGCTGGCCCGCTCGCCGCTCGCCAGCACCGGCACGATCCGCAGGCCGCCGGCGTTGAGAATGAACTTCTCCCTGGCCGGCTGGTCGGCCGCCACCGTGATCTTGCGTGTCAGGTTGGCCCGGCCGAGCGCCACGTTGATGCGGTAGGTGCCGGGGTCCAGCCGCAGCGTTGGGCTCGCCTCCTTGTGGGTCGAGACCAGCTGCGCCTTGCCGTCCGGGCCGGTGCCCTCGCGGAACACGCGCCACACGAGGCCCTGGGTGATGGCCGGGCTCGTATCCGTCAGATGCGCCACCAGCGAGACCTGGCCCGGCGCGCCTCCGCCCGGCTTGGGCGCCGGCTGCGACCGTGGCACCACCGTGGTGGTGTTGGCGGGGGGCTGCTCCTGGCTCGAGTCCCAGCCGGGCAGCTGCGCCCCTGCCGGCTGGAGCGCCAGGCAGAGGACGAGCATGATCGCTGCCGCGAGCCGACAGCGGCTCCATCGGCTCCTGCCGGCGGCAGAATTGGCATTGCTGGCCTGCTGCGTCACGGCACCTCCTGGCTGCAGCATTAACCGGGACGGTCGCTCAGCAGGCCAAGGCGGCCGGTCGCCGCACTCAGCGTCCGGCGCACCACGTCGCCGGAGCCGATCTCCAGCCGCTCGCGCGCCTCGGCCTCCCCCTGCCGCGCGACCACGTAGTAGGTCCCCGGCGGCAGGGCGAACTCGGCCTGGCTGGCTGCCGACCGCGCCACCTCGCGCCGCTCGCGCGGCGGATCGTCCTCCATGACGATGAACAGCGCCGGCTCGGTCGGCGCTGCCCCGTCGCGGGCGGCGGCCGTGAGCTGCAGGCGCCCGACGTTCATCGCCAGATCGACCGGGGTCTGCCGGCCCTCCGCGACGTTCACCGCCTGCTCAGTCCGCACCAAGCCCAGCTCGGCACTGACGCCATAGCTGCCGGGCGACAGCAGCAAGGTTGCCTCGGCCGATTTGAACGCGGCCAGCGGCACCCCTTCGGCGGAGCTCACGGTGATAATTGCATCGGCCAGCGGCGCAGCGGTCCTCTGCGCATTCACCCGCACGCGCACGGCCCCGGCTCCGAGCACCACCGGCACGGCCAGGGTGCGGGTGTCCTTGACCGTCACCGGCTGGCTCGCCGACACCAGCTCGCTGTGCGCGGTGACGAGATAGGTGCCGGGAGAGACCGGAACAACCGGATTGGCGGCCCAGGCGTCGAACAGGGCCAGCTCAGGCGCGCCTGCCGGGGCGACTGTCCAGCGCAGCGGAGAGCCCAGCGGCTCGGCGCCGGCCACGGCCAGCGCCCGCAGGTGCAGCGCCGCCTGCCGGCTGGCTGGCACCGGCGTCGGCGGCACGATCGCCGTCGCCCAGGAGGCGGGGCCGGACGGCGTCGCGGTCGCCAGGCCGATGGCGGCCAGCTCGCTGCCGCCCAGGCGCACGGCCTCGCCGATGGCGGCCGCGGCCTGCTCCACGGTATCCACCTTGAAATGGCGCCCGCCGGTGGCCTGAGGCAGGCAGGCCATCTTGGCCAGCTCGTCGGGCGGCACGCCCAGGCTTACCACGTGCGTCGCAATCCCCGCTGCGGCCAGCTCGGCGGCGGCGGCGCACACGTCCTGCTGGCAGTTGTCGGCGCCGTCGTGGATCAGCACGAGGCTGCGGTGCGCGGCGTCGGCGGGCAGCTGCTTGGCGGCCTCGCGCAGGGCGAACGTCACGGCGCCTTTCCCGCGCGGCTTGATGCGGGCGAAGAGCGCCATGGTTCGCTCGACATCGGGCGCCTCGGGCGGGCGGGCGATCTCCACGTCGGTGCAGCCGCCGTTGCGGTGGCCGAACGCCGCCAGGCCGATCCTGGTCTGCGGGCCGACCGTCGCCAGGGCGGCGCGCAAGGCATCGCGCACCAGCACGATCTTGCTCTGGCGGGCGCGCGGCTCGATCAGGCCGGCCATGGAGCCCGAGCCGTCCACCACGATCATCATCGCACCGGACTCGGCCGCGCGGGCGCCTGCTGCGGGCAGCGCGGCGCCCAGCACCGAGGCTCCCACGAAAGAGGCGGCAAGGCTCATGCAGCGGCGCATTGTTCGCATTGCTTCAACCCGTCGTTGAACGCGGGGCGCACTGAAGCCCATTGTACTCGCAGCCAAGGTGATTTAGCGAGGGTCAACTCGGTACGCGGCGGTGGATTTGACATGAGTAGGGAAGCCCTTGAGCTGTTGTTGACACGCCGGTCGGTCAAGGCCGGCATGCTGGGGGAGCCCGGGCCGGCGGCAGAGCAGCTCGCCATCATTCTGACAGCAGCGGCCCGGGTGCCCGATCACAAGAAGCTCACCCCATGGCGATTTGTCGTGTTCGAGGGCGAGGCGCGCGCGGCGTTCGGCGAGGCCCTGGCGGCGGCCTGCGCCGCCGAGGAGAAGGAGCCGCCGTCGTCGACCCGCCTGGAGACCGAGCGCACCCGCCTGCTGCGGGCGCCCTGTGTGGTGGCCGTGATCTCGCGGGTCACGCCCAATCCGGGCGCCCCGGAGTGGGAGCAGGTGCTCTCCTGCGGCGCGGTGGGCATGAACCTGTGCCTCGCCGCCAATGCCCTGGGATTCGGGACGTGCTGGCTCACGGAATGGTACGCCTACAGCCCCGCCGTGCGGGTGGCGCTGAGGCTCGCCGACAACGAGCGGGTGGCGGGCTTCATCTATATCGGGACCGCCCGGGAGCGCCCGGATGACCGCGAGCGCCCGAACCTCGCGCAGATCACCACCATCTGGACGGGCTGACCGGCTTCACGGCCGACTCACGGGAAGTGCTCGGCGTGCCAGTCCGCCTCCAGGTCGGGGTTGATCCTGGCGTCGATGACGAGCACGCCGGGGGCGCCCTCGGTCACCCAGGCGCGCACCGGCTCCAGGTCGCCGAGCGTCCGCACCGTGACGCCGCGGGCGCCGAAGCCGCGCGCCATGGCGGCGAAGTCGGTGTCGGGGAACTGCACGATGTCGATGGCGTAGCCGCGGCGCCGGTAGAGGTGCACCTCGGCCGCGTAGGAGCTGTCGTTGTAGATCAGGATGCACATCCGCAGCTTGAGGCGGATGGCGGTCTCCAGGTCGGCGATGGACATGAGGAAGCCGCCGTCGCCGGCGCCCAGCACCGCCAGTGCGCCCGGATTGGCGATGGCGAGACCGATGGCCGAGGCTAGCCCTAAGCCGACAGACTGGAACGAGTGGCTGAGGCACGACGCCCTGGCGCCCGGCACGCGCAGGAAGCGGGGCGGCCAGCCGCAGAAATGGCCGGAATCCGAGGCGACGACGCGCTCCTTGGGCAGGATGGCGTCGACGGCCTTGCTCAGGGTGCGTGGGTCGATGAAGCGGTCGCTCGACGTGTCCGCATAGGGCGCGGTGTGGTTGCCGCCCTCATCGATGCGTCTGCGCGTCTCGGCGGTGCGCCGGCCGGTGCGGGTGCCGAGCTGGCGGGCGTCCAGCTCGGCCAGGATTGCCTCGGCGGTCATGCGGGCATCGGCGTGGACGGCGAGCTGCACCGGCATCTGGTAGCCGAGCTTTGCCGTCTCCACGTCCACCTGGGCGACGACGGCGTCGGAGGCGATCAGGTGGCCCCGCTTGGTGGTCCACTGCGTCAGGCTGGCACCAAAGGCGAGGATGAGATCGCTCTCCGAGATCAGCTCGTGCGCGGCCGGCGAGGAGAAGCCGCCGCTGATGCCGACGGACCACGGATCGCTCGCGAACAGGCCATGGCCGCACACCGAGGTGGCCAGCAGCGCCCCGGCTCGCTCCGCCAGGGCGGCGAGCGATGCCTCCGCGCCGGAGATCACAGCGCCGCGGCCGGCCAGGACCAGCGGGCGCTCGGCCTTGGCGATGGCATCGGCGATGGCGCGCACGCCCGCAGGGTCGGGATTGAGCGGCCCCGGCGCCGGCGGCAGGGCGAGCGGCGAGACCTTGCCGGGGAAGGGCGCATCCTGCACGTCGGTGGGCAGGCTGAGCACCACCGTCCGGCGGTCGCGCAGCGCCCTGACGACGGCGCGCAGCGTATCCTCGCGTGCGGTGGCCGGAGTGTGGATGCGCTCCGATACGGCGCCGACCGAGCGCACCATCTCCGCCTGCTCGATGTAGAAGTTCGACTTCACCGCCCCCACCGGCACGTCGCCGGCCAGCACGAGCAGAGGCGTGCGGCTCTTGGCGGCCTCGCCGATCCCGGTCAGCGCGTTGGTCAGCCCCGGCCCCGAATGCACGCTGCACAGGGTCAGCTCCTGGGTGGCCTTGGCGTAGGCATCGGCCATGCTGGCGGCGTTGCACTCGTGGCGGGCGCAGATCAGCTCCACGCCGTTCTCGACGAGGGCGTGAGAGATCTTGAAGTTGGCGGTGCCGAGCAGGCCGAAGCAGCGGCGGGCTCCGTAGCGGGCGAGATCGGCGGCCAGCACTTCGGCAACAGCGGGAGCGCTGTTCGTTGTCATGGATCTCATCCAACGAGGCGGTTGGGCAGCCAGGTGGCGATGGCCGGGACAAGGAGCAGCAGGGCCAGCAGCACGAGGCTCATGATCACATAGGGCGTCACCGCCCGGAAGATGTGACCCATGCTCACCTCGGGCGGCGCGACGCCGCGCATGGTCATGAGCAGCAGCCCGTGCGGCGGCAGCAGCAGGCCCAGCTGCATGCAGATCAGGAACAGGATGCCGAACCAGACCTGGTCGATGCCGAGCCGCGCCACGATCGGCATGAACACCGGCAGAGTGATCAGCATCATGCTGACCTGGTCGATGAAGATGCCGAGGAAGATGAGAATCAGCATCATCAGCGCCACCACGGCGAACGGCGACAGGCCCTGGCCCAGGATGGCCGCGACCATGCCCTCGCTGGCGCCCGAGAAGCTCAGGATCTGGGAGAAGGTGGTGGCGCCCAGGATGATGAACATGATCATGCCGGAGATGGCCGTGGCCCCCTTGAGCGACTTCATCAGGGCCTCCAGCGTCAGCACCCGGTAGATGGCGGCCACGGCCATGGTGGCCAGAGCGCCGAGCGCCGCCGACTCGGTGGGTGTGGCGAAGCCGCCCGACATGGCGCCCACCACGACGGCGAAGATGGCCACCAGCGGCGCCACGTAGAGCACCAGGAGCCGCCAGGCCTCCCAGCCGGCGTGCTCGGCCACCGGCGTGGGCGGCGCGAGCTTTGGCGTCAGCTTCGCCCGCACCACGATGTAGGCGACGAAGGCCACCGAGAGGATCAGGCCGGGCACCACGCCGCCGATCAGCAGCTTGGAGATGGAGATGCCGGAGAGGCTGCCCAACAGCACCGTCAGCGCCGAAGGCGGGATCAGCATGTCGACCGCGCCAATCGCCATGATCGGCCCGGTCGCCATCGTCGGGTGATAGCCCCGCGACAGCATCACC
>DATMZP010000180.1:0-2543 GCA_035573595.1 Hyphomicrobiaceae bacterium | reverse complement strand
ATTCAGCACCAGCTGGTTATCCCGAGCTTCCTCTGGCTGAAGCATGGCTCTGCGGATCTTGTAGGGCTTGCTCTTGGGGTTTGTCCACATCTGACCGATTACAGACCGCAACCGCATACAGACCACACCCATCAGGACCGTCTTCGAGGGTTTGGCGGCCTCCCGGCGGCAGAGTGTCGCGCTACCGGCGCAAGGGGACGCGGCTATATTTCCGAGGGGACGCGGCTTTCGCCAACCCGGAGATCTACGAATTCCTGGAAACTGAAAGCATGGGCTATGCGATCCGGCTGCCGGCCAACCTGGTATTGCAGGACAAGATCGGATATTTGCTCAAGCGTCCAGTCAGCCCAGTCGGGCGACCACCGCATGAGGTGCGTCGCTTCTACGCCAGCTTCCGCTATCAGGCACAGAGCTGGAACAAGCCACGCCATGTTGTGGCCAAGGTGGAATGGCATCCGGGCGAGCTGTACCCGCGTGTCGGGTTCATCGTCACCAATCTTGCGCGGTCCGCCGAAGGTATTGTGGCTTTCTACAATCGGCGTGGCACGTGCGACATCTGCCAGGCATGATGCGTCTCAAGATCCATTCTGGTTGACAGGGGATTGATTGCGCCGGCCGCGCAGACGCGCGAGTTCGGCATCATCGGCGTGGATCAGCCAGAGACTCTGGCTCATGACCTTCACCTTGCGGGCCGTGACGACGCCCCGCTGGACCCAGCGGTGCACGGTGTTGGCAGGCATCGCCAGCCGGGCCGCCACCTCGCCGATGGTCAGTTCCGCCGGCTCCCGATGAGTGAGCCGGGCCGTCCATGACGATTGTGCCGCCACCGGCACCCCTTGTTGATGAAGGAGATTGCGCACCATTGCGGCGGTGAACGTCTCCCGACGCTTGGCCGGCTTCCAGCCCTCCGCGTTGAGCGCCGCGGCGATCGCCCGCGGCCTCGTGCCCGCAGCATGCAGCTCGGCGATCCGCTGCCGCAGCGCGGCATGGGTGCTGAGCTGAGAAACGCGCGCCACCGGGCGACGCAGACTGTGATGGGTCTGAACGCCGCCGGCCCAATGGCAGACCACCGCGACCTTCTCGCTGGTGCCGGCCACGGTGATGACGACGCGCTCCAGCATCAGTCGCGCGATCGCCTGCCGGTCGGCGGCCGTGGTGGTGGGAGCGGTCCAGAGCGCCGGAATATCCTCGGCGAGGCGGCGGATGGCCACCTGCTCGTCGGGCGTCAAGGATCGGGGTTGATCTGCCAGGAAGTGATCATAGTCGGCTGTGAGACGAAGCTCCGCCGACAGCGCCTCCTCCCAGCGCTGCTCCAGCGTGCGGGCGACCAGCCGGTTCTCCGGCTCGACGGCATCATACTGCCGGCGCGCACGCTCGACCTCGTAGCGGGCGCGTTCGAGCCGTTGCTGCCATTGCCGATGCAGCGCGGCACGCTCCAGCTCCAGGTCTTCCAGCAGTTGCAGGGTGACCTCCAAAGCCGCCGGCTGAAGCGCCTCGAGCATCAAGCCGGCGACCAGCGCATCGAGCGCGTGGCCGCTCAGCGACTGGCAGGCGGCAGCGCCGTAGTTCACCGCCAATCGCGAGCAGGAATAGCGCAGAAAGCGTCCGCGATTGGGATACTGCGTGACCATGCGCTGGCCGCATCGGCCGCAGACCAGCAGACCGGCCAAGAGCGCCGGGCCGCCGCGGGCGATCCCCTCGTGTTGACTGCGGTTGGCTGCCACTTGCGCCTGGTTCCGCTCGAAGCTGTCCCAGCTCATGTAGGCCGGCACCCGATCCTTGATCAGCACCGCCGGCGCCCCCGCGGCGACGCGCCCGGTGCCGGGACGCCCCGGCACCTGCCGGCGCGGGTCTATGGCGCGCCGACCGTAGGTATAAGCGCCTGCATAGATCGGGTTGCGCAACATCTCCGAGAGCGTGTAGCGGTTCGGGCGGTGCCATTCCAACTCGCCCCTCGCCGCGCCGGAGCGGACACGATGGGGCAAGTGAACCTGGTGATCGACGAGATAGCGCAGCACGCCATTGATTGTGCGACGTCGCTCGAAGACGTCGAACACCAGCCGGATCGTCGCCTGCACCTGCTCGTCGGGATCGGAGGCGATTGCGCCGGCGGGCGTGCGAACATAGCCGCGCGGCAGATTGAAGAGCAGTTCGCCGCGCTCGGCCTTGGCGCGGCGGCCGGCCAGCATGCGGCCTTTCAGCAGGTGCAGCTCCGCCTCGCTCATTGTGCCCTTCAGACCGAGAAGGAGGCGGTCGTTGTAAAATCCAGGGTCATACACGCCGTCCGTGTCGGCAAGGAGCGTGTCGAACACGGCGCAGATCTCGAGAAGCTGGTGCCAGTCCCGGCACGATCGTGCCAGGCGGGACATCTCGACACCGAGCACCAGACCGACCCGGCCAAGCCCGACTTCGGCAACCAGACGCTGAAAGCCCGGGTTCATTGCGGCCGCGGCGCCGGAGCGCCCGAGATCATCATCAATCACCACTACCCGCTCACGGCTCCAGCCAAACTGGAGGGCGCGTTCGACGAGACCGTATTGCAG
>DATMZP010000179.1:0-8246 GCA_035573595.1 Hyphomicrobiaceae bacterium | reverse complement strand
GGCCCGCGAGGTGAAGAGCCCGACGAACCGCACCTCGCCGTCCGGATCGCCGAGCGGGCGATAGGTCCTGACGCTCACGCAGTCCATATAGACGCGGCGGTGCACGCGCGCCGGCACGCTGGCTTTGGTGATGAGGAGGGGCAGCGAGCCGGGTGTGGTCCCGGCATGGCCGGCGGCACGGCTCGGCACGTGCACCTCGGGGTCGCGCAGGAGGCCCAGGCCCTCAGCGGTGGCCGGCGCAAGCGTGCCGGCCTCGCCGTTGCCTGCGAGGCGATACTCGCGCGCGCCGAGGAAGGTGAAATTGCCGGCGGCGAGCCAGCGCAGGAACGCGACCGACTCCGCGAGCACACCCGCAGGCAGGTTGGCCGGGGCCTCCTCAAGGCGCCGCGCCGCCACCTCGACCAGCCGCAGCATGGGCTTCCAGTCCGCCACCGCCGCCCGCACCTCGTCCAGGATGGCCGACAGCGTGCCGACGAGATCGGCCTGCACCGCCTCCGAGAGCGGCTTGGCAAGGTGGATGGCGATGTAGCTCTCCTGGCGGCCGTCGCTCCAGTTCTGGTCGCCGGGTCCCAGCACCGCCTTGAGCCGGCCGGCGGCGTCGCGCTCGGTCTTGAAGATCGGGTGCAGGAGCTGGCGCACGGCGAGGCCGCGCACCTGCAGCTCGCCCATCACCGAATCCACCAGGAAGGGCATGTCGTCGTTCAGGATCTCGACAACGCTGGCGCCGGTGCGGCCGGCGCTCGCCGGCTCGCCACGGACCCGCACCTTGTGGCCGGCACGCGGCTTCTCGCTGACGAAGGCAAACGCCGCCTCGGCGTTGCCGGCGAGCCACATGGGCGATACCGCGCCGAGGCCGTCGGGGAGGCTGTCGCCATAGAGCAGCGCGGCCAGCTGGGCCGCTGCGGGGGTCTTGCGCAGAGCCTTCAAAGCGTCGCGGATGGCGGCACCGGCTTCACCGCTTGCGGCGAGGGTCATGCGGCTCTCCTCGCAATCTGTTGGGCCAATCCGTTGGGCCAATCTGTTGGAACGTGTGGATACGGGCGGCGCGATTGACAACACGTTTGATCGGCCGTTGACAATGACAATATCGGCGCCGAGGAGTTGCGGATGAAACAGAAAGACGGGCTCACCGCCCTCGACTTGCGGCGCGGGGAGCCGCTCGACCCGGACAACGCCGCCTACTTCGCCAAGTGCGAGGAGAAGCTGGGCTTCGTGCCCAACGTGCTGGCCGCCTACGCCTTCGACAACGCCAAGCTCCGCGCCTTCATCCTGATGGCCGACGACCTGATGCTGGGCGACAGCGGCCTCTCCAAGGCCGAGCGTGAAATGATCGCGGTGGCGGTGAGCGCCGTCAACCACTGCCACTACTGCCTCACCTCGCACGGGGCCGCCCTGCGCCAGCGTGCCGGCGACCCGGAGCTGGGCGAGCTGATCGCCCAGAACTGGCGCGCCGCCGGCCTGGGGCCGCGGCAGGAGGCGATGCTGGATTTCTGCGTCAAACTGGCCGAGGCCCCCGACAAAATCCGAGAATCGGACCGTGAGGCCCTGCGGCGCGCCGGCTTCTCGGACCGCGACATCTGGGACATTGCCGCGGTGGCGAGCTTCTACAACATGACCAATCGCCTGGCCGCCGCCACCGACATGAAACCCAATCGGGAATACCACCATCTGGCGCGGGAGCGGCCGGCCGATACGGGGCAATCCGGCAAGCCTGAGCGCGGCGGCGCCGCAAGCCCGCCCGCTGGCGCCGAGCCGGCCCCTGCGGCCCGCCGGCGACAGCCAAGGCGCGGCGAATAACCCACGGACGGGAGCTTGACCTTGAAAGCGCCACCAGGACTCTGCAACACTTGGCAGAAATACTCCACGCGAGGCCGAGGACGCTGATGGACGGACCGGTTCGGACCATGCGCAATTCGATCGCCGTCATGAATACCAAGGGGGGGGTCGGCAAGTCGACGCTCGTGCTGGCGCTGGCCGAGACGCTTTCGGCGCATTTCCGCAAGAACGTGCTGATCATCGATTCGGACTCGCAGGCGAGCATCAGCTCCATGCTGCTGACGGCCGCGAACCTGCACCGGCTGCAGTCGGAAGGCCTCACCATCGTCGACCTGCTGGTGGCCAGCGTGCTCAACAACGTCGGCATCGAGTGGCCGCGCTTCGTGGTGGGCGGCGTATCCGACGTCGACGAGGCGCGCACCGTCTACCTGATCCCGAGCGACATGCAGCTCACCCTGTTCGAGCGCGAGGTCTCCAAGGAGACCCAGCACGCCCGCCTGCGCCAGACCATCGGCACCCTGCTGGGCAACGTGCGCGGGGTATTCGACGTGATCTTCATCGACTGCCCGCCCGGGCTGTCGGTGCTGACCGAATCGTGGCTCCGCGAGGCGGACTTCCACTTCTCCCCAACCAAGCCCGACTACATCTCCACCTGCGGGCTGGAGGTGTTCCGCCGCTTCAAGGCGCTCAACCCGGAGATGGGCTTCGCCGACAACCTCGGCGTGTGCGTCAATATGAAGGAGGGCCACTCCTCGGTGGATACCGACTACCACCGCTGGCTCACCAGCAACCCCGAGAACAAGTGCTTCACCCAGACCATCCCTCGGTCGGGCGCGCTGCAGCACGCGGCCCAGCTCTCCGCGGTGGAGCGGTCCTATGTGGCCAAATACCCGGGCGATGCCGGCAACGCCATCAAGGCCATCGCCAAGGAGCTGCTCGACCGCCTCGCCGCCGCCAACGGCGCGGTCGCGGCGTCTGCGCCCGCGGCCCCCGCGCCGGCTGCCATTGAGACGATCGTGCGCTGAGGTGCAGCGTGGCTGCGTTTCAGGGATGGTACGGTCCGCTTCGGTGAGCTTTCATTTTTCCGCGCGCACTATCCGCGCCCGGAACCATGCCGCGATATCATCGAAGTCAGGATGGTCTGTCACGACTCTAAGCGTGAACGTTTCATAAGCATCTATCAGGTCTTCTTGCTCTGATGCCCGTTGAAGGCGGTAGCCGCTCCGCTCTAGGAGCAAATCCACAAGAAGCACCGCTGTTCGCTTGTTGCCGTCGTTAAAACCGTGACTGCAAGCGATGGCTTGGAACAAGGCAGCGGCCTTCCTTTCGATGCGTCGATGGTATCCGGAGTAGGGCCGCCCAATGGCGGCGCGAATGTCGTCCTCTCGCCTTATCCCCCGAAGGCCACCGAACGCGATCGCAAACCGATTGGCCTCCACCGCGTCTTCGAACTTTACGCGGTAATGTCGCTTACCGCTTGGCAAGGCGCTTCATGAGATCGGAGAAGCGGTCGGCAGACCTTTCGATCACGTCAGATGACGACCTGCTCTTGCGCACACCCTTGAAAGACTTCGAGTCAGCTTTCACGTCCATGAACTTGCCGGTCTTGTCGTCGCGTTTGGTCCACGTGCCGGTGACGGGGTTCTTGATCTGGGAGCGGGACTTGACCGCTCCGATGCGGCGATCGTCCCCGGCTCTCTTGTTCTTCGCCATTTCAAACTCTCACAGATTTTGAGAGCAGCTTATCACACGTCGCGGAGTGCGGGGATAGCCTTCTGGTGCGGGCGGCCGGAGTCGAACCGGCATGTCCCTTGCGAGACGAGGGATTTTAAGTCCCTTGCGTCTACCTGTTCCGCCACGCCCGCCGTGCTGGCCAACGGCCTCCGCGCCAGGAGCCTTGTCATAAACGCCCTGCGCCAGCAACCCTGCCGCAGAGCCCCGGCCTGGAAAATGCAGCCGGACTTGCCATCCGCCGGGCTCCTGGCCGAAATGGGGTGTACTCGAATCCTTGCGGCTCGACCGGAGCCGGATCACGGAGCACACCCATGCGCGCCGTCGCCTTCAGGAAATCCCTGCCCATCACTGATCCCGACGCCCTCGTCGATGTCGAGCTGCCGCGGCCGGAGCCCGGCGGGCGCGACCTGCTGGTGAAGGTGGAGGCGGTCTCGGTCAATCCGGTCGACACCAAGAGGCGGCGCGGTGGCGATCCGCCCGGCGGCATGCGCGTGCTCGGGTTCGATGCCGCGGGCACGGTGGAAGCCACAGGGCTCGAGGCGACCTTGTTCAAGCGCGGCGATGCGGTGTTCTATGCCGGCTCGGTGGACCGGCCCGGCGCCAACTCGGAATACCACCTCGTGGACGAGCGCATCGTCGGCCGCATGCCGTCCTCCCTCAGCTTCGCCGAGGCCGCGGCCCTGCCGCTGACGGCGATCACCGCTTGGGAGCTGCTGTTTGACCGGATCGGGGTGAAGCGCGGCGATACGGCCGACCGGCGCTCGCTCCTCGTTGTGGGCGGCGCCGGCGGCGTCGGCTCCATGGCGATCCAGCTTGCCCGCAAGCTCACCGGCCTCACCGTCATCGCCACGGCGTCGCGCCCCGAGACCGAGGCCTGGGTGCGCGAGCTCGGCGCCCATCACGTCATCGACCACACGCAGCCGTTCGCGGAGCAGCTCAAGGCCGTCGGCGTTCCCGCACCCGACATCGTGCTGGCGCTGACCGGCACGGCGCAGAACGCCGCCCAGATTGCCGAGGTGATCGCACCGGAAGGCCATCTCGGCCTGATCGAGGGCGCCGTGGCGCTCAAGGCCTTCGATCCTGGCCCGCTCTTCGCCAAGAGCGTCGGCGTGCACCTGGAGCTGATGTTCACGCGTGCCACGTTCGGCACGCCCAGCATGATCGAGCAGCACCGTTTGCTCACCGAGATCGCCGATCTCGTAGACCGCGGCACGATCCGCACCACCCTCAAGCAGATCGTCGGCCCCATCGACGCCACCCACCTCAAGCAGGCGCACGCCGTGGTCGAGAGCGGCAAGGCCATCGGCAAGGTGGTGCTGGCGGGGTGGCCGGCAACCTGACGCCAGGCAGAGCTGCTGGCCGAGGCCCAACGCCGCCCGCGCCGGTGCAGGAGCGACGCGTGCCAGGCTCGGCCAGAATGCAGCTCCCCGCTCTCAGGGCCTGCATTTTGGCCGATTGACCGTCTTACGTCCGAATCTGGCGATGCTCGATCGCATCGCGCAGCTGGGTCAGGGCTTTCTTCAGCTCCTGATCGGTCGTGATCGAAATCTGCTGCGTGAGCTTCTGGACGAGATCCCGCCTGTCCTGGCTCGTGAAGAGAGGTTGATGGGACGGCAGTCCGTCCAGAGCGCCCTCGATCATCTCGAGAATATCGGACTTGGAGTGAAGGCGCGTTTCGGTCATGCCCTGCACCAGATCGGAATAGAGCTGACGGGCGCCGCCTTTCACCTGGTCGAGATAAGCGACGTGGACTTGATATCTCTTGTCCTGCCGAAGTGTCGAGAGATATGGCTCACTCAAGTCCAGCAACGCCGCTGAGACCTTGGACTCATAGACCCTCAGCCTGGCGAGCTCCGTGGCATAGGGTTTGCCCTTTTGCGTCTCATTCGAGTACAGAACGACAAGCTTGTGAATCGGTTGCAGAGCACTGTCCAACCTCTGGAAGCGTATGGTCACGGCGAGATCCCGATTAAGTCCCATGCGCAGTGGGATATTGTCGGTATTGACCATCCGCTCGAAGACCAGCTTCGTCGCCGCATTCGATAGCGTTGGCAGCGGCAAACCCTTGGTCTCGACCCGCTCGACCAGGGCCCTGTAGGTGGTTCCGTCCCAAGCATCGTCGTCGGGGGGATAGCTTCCGCTTTGCGCGGTGACAGATTGGACTGCCAAGCCTCCGCACAGGAGCAGACAAGCAAGCGACGTCACAATTTTGCACCGCGGTCCCATGACAACTCCCTCTCCCAGGCGGACGGCTCGACGCTGGCGGGAACTATGGTCTGACCTATGTGGCAGCAGTCTGATCTATGCGGCAGTCATCCCATTGGTGCGCGATTAGAATTAGTGCGAATAGTGGGCCGCGGGTCTGCCTTGCCGTCGTGAAGCTTGTTGCAGTTTGTGTCGGGCGGTGAACTTCCAGGCTCTTCACGGCGCTTGCGCCGCTGCCACGCCCGCGGTCACGCCTTGGCGCCGTGGCGGCCGCCGCCGAGGGCAGGGATGGCCTGGGCGTCCAGCGGCCAGCGCGCGCGGGCCTCGAAATCAAGACCGTCGGTGAGGCCCAGCGCAAGGCGCTCGGCGCCGGCCCAGGCGATCATGGCGCCGTTGTCGGTGCACAGCTGCGGCGGAGGCACGTGCAGGCGCCAGCCGCGGGCGGCTGCGGCTTCCGTCAGCGCCCGGTGGATTTGCCTGTTGGCGGCAACGCCGCCGGCGACGACCAGGTGGCGGTCTGACCCCAACCGCACATCGGCAATCGCCATGGCGCGCAGAACCCGGTCGGCGAGGCTCTCGCACACGGCGGCCTGGAACTCGGCGCACAGGTCGGCAATGTCGCGGTCCGAGAGCGGCGCCAGCGCCTGGGCCTGCTGGGCCCGGCGGCGCACCGCGGTCTTGAGCCCGGCGAAGGAGAAATGCGGCTCGGCGCGTCCAATCATCGGGCGCGGCAGGGCAAACCTCCCCGCCCGTCCGGCGGCTGCAGCTCGCTCCACGGCCGGTCCGCCGGGGAAGCCGAGGCCCAGGAGCTTCGCTGTCTTGTCGAACGCCTCGCCCAGGGCGTCGTCGATGGTGGTGCCAAGCCGCTCGTAGCGCCCTACGCCATGGACGATCAGGAGCTGGGTGTGCCCGCCCGAGACCAGCAGCAGCAGGTAGGGCGGGCGCAGGCCCTCGGTGAGGCCGACAGTGAGCGCGTGCGCCGCGAGGTGGTTCACCGCAACCAGCGGCAGGCGGTGCACCAGCGCGAGCGCCTTGGCGGTCGTGACCCCGACCAGGAGACCGCCGATCAATCCGGGGCCGGCGGTGACAGCCACCGCGTCCAGGCCTGCGAGGTCCACATCCGCGTCGCTGAGTGCCAGCGCCACGATCTCGTCGAGGCACTCCGCATGCGCGCGCGCGGCGATCTCGGGCACCACACCGCCGTAGCGGCGATGCTCCTCCCACTGGCCGCGCACCACGTTGGAGCGGATGCGGCCGGTTCCGTCCGGGGTACGCGCGATCACCGCCGCAGCGGTCTCGTCGCAGCTGGTCTCGATGCCGAGAACGAGGGTCTCGCGCTGGTCGCGGGCGAGGGTCGCGGCGTCGGCTCGCGGTTCCATCGGCCGGAAGTATGTTGCCGGCCGGGTGGCGTCAACTGCGACGTGAGGGTGATCGCGAACTCGTGGCTTGAACAAAGGACAACCCCGGTCCTCGACGGGCCGGGGTTGTTTTCGAAGAGTATGGGCTTTGCTCAGCCCTTGTTGTCGAATGCGCGCTGCGCCCACTCAGGGTAGCCGGGCAGGTCGGACGCGGCGTTGGCGGCCACGGTCGTCAGCAGGCCGAGGGCGACCAGGGCGATGGCGATAAGGCTCTTCATGATCATCTCCTATGAGTCTTTGTGTTCGTAGGCGGCGTTGGCTCGCCGCACCGCCTGGAGATATCGCCGGCAGGAGCGAAATGCGAGGGGGGCTCGCACACACGTGAGGCGAAGTGCGCGCCCGGTGAGATGGCGCGACCGAGCCGGCGCCCGCTCGGCCTCTCAGGACCCATCGCCACGCCTCGATCGGATTTGCGCCCCGCAGGGGATCTCCTGTAACTGTCGTCCCACGACGACCAGAAGGCGCCCCCAGCCCAAGGAGATCGGCGCTTGCAAGCAGCGAGAATCCGCATCGGCACACGCGGCTCGCCCCTGGCCCTGGCCCAGGCGCGCGAGGTCGAGGCCCGCCTCAAAGCCGCGCACGGCCCATCCGCTGGCCCGGGCGGGGCGGTCGGTAAGCTCGCCTTCGAGGTCCGCATCATCAAGACCTCGGGCGACCGCATCCAGGATCGGCCTCTGGCCGAGGCCGGCGGCAAGGGCCTCTTCACCAAGGAGATTGAGGAGGCCCTGCTGGCCCGCGAGGTGGAAATCGCCGTCCACTCCATGAAGGACATGCCCACCGTTCTGCCGCCGGGCCTTACCCTGGCGGCCTTCCTGCCCCGCGAGGACGTGCGCGACGCGCTCATCTGCGCCAAGGCTTCCTCCCTGGCCGACCTGCCGGGCGGGGCCGTGGTGGCCACCTCGTCGCTGCGCCGCCAGGCCCAGGTAAAACACCTGCGCCCCGATATCACGGTGGTGTCCATGCGCGGCAATGTCGAGACGCGCCTGCGCAAGCTCGCCGAGGGGGCGGCGGATGCAACCCTGCTGGCCATGGCCGGCCTTAACCGACTGGGCCTGGCGGACCGCGCCGCCGGCCCGGTGTCCGTCGAGGAGATGCTGCCGGCGGTGGCCCAGG
>DATMZP010000178.1:0-6568 GCA_035573595.1 Hyphomicrobiaceae bacterium | reverse complement strand
GTCCATCACGCGGTTCGAGACAAGAATGACGCGGCTCATCCTTGGCGGGCCTTTCTGCTGCCTTGATACCCCGGCCTGCAGGGGCGGCCAGCCGCAGAAGCGGCGGCACCCGCTCGTCCCTGCGCGTTTCCTCAGGCCGTTTTTCGGGGCGATCCTTGGGGGCCGCCCTTCGGCGCGGCCCAACTCTCGTTCAGCCAACGCCAACAAATCGCCAAGGTTCCCGCTCGGCGGCCCGGCTCAAGCTCCCGCTCGGCCCGTAACGTTTATGGCAGAACCGGTCAGGGATTTGCCCACGCCTCCTGCCAGGAGCGGGACAGGATGCGGGCGGTATTGACAATGCC
Organism: Hyphomicrobiaceae bacterium; assembly: GCA_035573595.1. Lineage (GTDB taxonomy): Bacteria > Pseudomonadota > Alphaproteobacteria > Rhizobiales > Hyphomicrobiaceae > AWTP1-13. Next base: position 6,227 of record DATMZP010000178.1, on the reverse strand, counting down.
GGCCATGGAGTAGGTCTGCGGCAGGTTGCCCCACAGCTCGCCGGTCTCGGGATGGATGTCCTCCGACAGCAGGCCGAAAGTGTTGCGCCGCGCCAAGAGGTCGGTGAACATCTCCCGTGCCTCGTCCTTCCGACCCAGCGAGGCCAGCGCGTCGATGTACCAGAACTGGCACACGAGGAACGCGGTCTCCGGCCGGCCGAAGTCGTCCTCGGCCACGTAGCGCATCATGAAGCCGTTACGCTTGAGCTCCTTGCCGGTGACGGCGAAGGTGCGGACGAAGCGCTCATCGGAGGCCGGCAGCAGGCCCAATTCGGGCAGCAGCAGCACGGCAGCGTCGAGATCGTCGTGGTCGAGCGCGCCAGCCATGGCGCCGAGGCGCTCGCTCCAGGCGCGCGCCAGGATCTGCTCGCGCAACTCGTCGGCCTGGGTGCGCCAGTGCACCGCCCGGTCGACGAGGCCCAGCCGGCGCGCGATGCTGGCAAGCCGGTCGCAGGCCACCCAGCACATGGTGGCCGAATGGGTGTGCACGCGCTGGCGGTGCCGGTACTCCCAGGGGCCGGAGTCGGGCTCGAAGGCGAAGCGGCGGGCCTGCGCGCCCAGCGGCTCCAGGCGCCGGAACAGGGCCTCGTCGCCCATGCGCGGCAGGCGCTCGTCGATGAACATCTGCGCCGCGCCCAGGATCACGCTGCCGTAGGAATCGTGCTGCATCTGCTCAGCCGCCTGGTTGCCGATGCGCACCGGCCCCATGCCCTGGAAGCCCGCGAGGTCGGGCGCGAACCGCTCGTCCAGCGGCTCGACCGGCACCACCCCGTAGACCGGCCGCAGGGGTCGCTCGGCCTCCACGGCTATGTTGGTGATGTAGTGGATGTACTCCTCCATCGTCTGGGTGGCACCCAGCCGGTTCAGCGCCTTGATGACGAAGAAGGCGTCACGCAGCCAGCAGTAGCGGTAATCCCAGGTGCGCTGCGAGCCGGGTGCCTCGGGGATGGAGGTGGTGTGGGCGGCGATGATGGCCCCCGTCTCCTCGAAGCTGCACAGCTTGAGCGAGATGGCGGCACGGATCACGTCCGCCTGGTACTCCAGCGGCACCGCCAGCGACCGCGCCCAGTCCAGCCAGTAGGCCCGCGTGCGCTCCAGGAACTCCTGCGAGGCAGTGTCGACGGCCGCCTCGAACGGCTCGTCCGGCCCGAGGATCAGGGTGACGGGCTTGATGAGCGCAAACGGCGCCTCGTGGGCAATATAGGAGAGCGGCGCATCGGTGGTCAGCCTCAACGTATCGATGCCGCCGGAGAAGCGGATGTGGTTGGAGCCCATCGCGCGGCCAACCGGAGCCTGGCCGTAGTTGAAGGTGGGGCGCACCCTGACACGGATGCGCGGAAGACCCGCGGCCGGCTCTATGCGGCGGAAGATCTGGGGCGGATTGAAGACGCGCTCGAAGCGCCGGAAGCGCGGCACGAAGTCGGTGATCGTCACCGCGTTGCCGGCGGCGTCGCGGATGGTGGTGCGGATCAGCGCCGTGTTGCGGATGTAGGCCGCCTCGCGGGCGACGGCACCTTCCAGGTGCACGTCGCAGAAGCCCTTCTCGTCGTTGCCGGCCAGCAGCCGGGAGAACACGGGGTCGGAGTCGAAGCGTGGGAAGCACCACCAGACGATGCGGCCCTCCGTATCGAGCAGGGCTGCCGTGCGGCAGTTGCCGATCACGCCGAGATCGAGCGTTGACTGCTTAGGTGCGTCGGACGCCATTTACCTTTTCCGTTGGATTTCGGGAGCGAATTGGAAGTGGTTTCCCCAGGGTTCCCGGCAGCGATGCCGGAAGGAGTAGGTAGGCAAAGCCACGGCGGCAAGAGCAAGGCGCAACGCGCAAAGATCATTAAGACTGCCCCGAAAACCCCCGCAAAACGGCACTGCCTTGAGCGCAGCGGTACGTGCCCGCCAAAGGCTCCGCTTAACGACTCTCCGCCGTCTCGACGGCAGGCGTCAGGCCTAAACTTCGTCCGCTCGCCCGGAACCTAAGCGGGCAACCGACGTTTTCAATTCGAGCCACCGCGCCCGCTCCCCCCGGGCGATGGCCTTTCCCCCCAACGGGTCAAGGTGGCAAAAGGGGCGCCGTCATCGTCCCCCTCCCGAAGCAGACGGCGCCCCTCCCTTCCTCTCCCTTCCGAAGCACACGCGCAAAGCCCGGCGATGGGAATGGTCTTGCCCGCCGCGCCGGCATGCCTTTACCTCTGGCGCAGCCGCGGTGGGCGGCCCAGGGGGAAGAGGCATGGCGGAGGCGGTGACCCGTTTGGCCGAGCGGGCCGCGGTGTCGCGGGTGGCGGTGCACTTGAGCGGGGTGTCGATCGCCTACCAGCTCAAGGACGGCGGCCGCTACGAGGCCGTGGCGCCGGCCACGCTCTCGGTCTCGGAGGGCGAATTCGTCTCCATCGTCGGCCCGACCGGCTGCGGCAAATCCACCTTGCTCAACGTGGCGGCGGGGTTGATCAGGCCATCGTCCGGCCGGGCCGAGGTATTCGGCCGGCCGCTGGACGGCCTCAACGCCGAGGCCGGCTACCTCTTCCAGCAGGATGCGCTGATGCCCTGGAAGACGGCCATCGACAACGTTGCCATTGGCCTCGAGGTCGCCGGCACGCCACGGCGCAAGGCGCTCGAGACGGCACGTGGGCTGCTGGGCCAGATGGGCCTGAGGAGCTTCGCCGACCGCTTTCCGCACCAGCTCTCCGGCGGCCAGAGGAAGCGCGTGGGCCTCGCCCAGACCCTGGCACGGCAGCCGAAGATCCTGCTGATGGACGAGCCGTTCGGCCCCCTCGACGCGCAGACCCGCATCATCATGGGCGACCTGCTGCTCGGCCTCTGGCAGCAGGACCGCAAGGCGCTGATGTTCGTCACCCACGACCTGGAGGAGGCCATCGCGCTTTCCGACCGGGTGGTGGTAATGTCCTCCGGCCCGTCCTCGCGGCTCATCGGCGACTTCCGCATCGACCTGCCGCGGCCCCGCAACATCGCCGATATCCGGGTCGAGCCGCGCTTCCACGCCCTGCATCGCGAGATCTGGAACACGCTGAAGGTCGAGGTGCGGAAGGCGTACGAGCTCGGCGAGGGCAGCGAGGCGAGGCCCGCATGAGTCGCGCGCGGCTGCTGGCCCTGCAGATCCTGGTGGCCGTGCTCGGCCTCGCCGTCTGGCACGTGCTCACCACCACGCCGCTCGCGGGCGACCCCAAGAAGATGCAGTTCTTCTTCTCGACGCCGTGGGACGTGCTGGGGCGCTGCGTCAAGGACCTCGCCGGCGGCGAGATCTGGCGCCATCTCGCCATCACGTTGACGGAAGCCCTCCTCGCCTTCGTCATCGGCGCGGGCGCCGGCGTTGTCATCGGCTTCTGGTTCGCGCGGCAGGCGCTGCTGGCGGCCGTGTTCGACCCCTACGTCAAGGCCATCAACGCCCTGCCGCGGGTGGTGCTGGCGCCGATCTTCGCCTTGTGGTTCGGGCTCGGCATCTGGTCCAAGGTGGCACTGGGCGTGACGCTGGTGTTCTTCATCGTGTTCTTCAACGTCTACCAGGGCGTGAAGGAGGTGAGCCCCGTCGTGCTCTCCAACGCCCGCATGCTGGGCATGAGCCAGCGCCAACTGATGCGCCACGTCTACTGGCCCTCGGCCTTGTCGTGGATGTTCTCCTCGCTGCACACCTCTGTCGGATTTGCGCTGGTCGGGGCGGTGGTCGGCGAGTATCTCGGCTCGTCGGCCGGGCTCGGCTACACCATCCAGCAGGCCGAAGGCGTGTTCGACGTGACGGGGGTGTTCTCCGGCATGCTGATCCTGGCGGCGGTGGTCATCGTCGTCGACAGTCTTGTCACGGTGGTCGAGAGGCGGCTGCTGGTCTGGCGGCCGGGGCAGACGGCCGATACGGCGCAGGGCTGAAGCGCGGCAGTCGGGCGTCGGGCTTCGGCAGTCGCCCGAAGAGAGCAGTGGTGGTGGAAGCAAGAAGACCGAGCCGATTGGCGACGCCCGACTGCCGACGCCCGACTGCCGGGTATACCGAGGGAAGGAGACACTGGGCATGAAGCGCAGGGACTATCTCGTTGCTGGGGCGGTTGTCGTCGGCGCGCTGATCGCCGGGCTGTGGACGGCGCCCGCCGTGGCGCAGGCGCCGGAGAAGACCAGGGTGGTGCTCGGGGTGGGCGGCAAGCCGCTGCTCTACTACCTCCCGCTCACCATTGCCGAGCGCAAGGGCTTCTTCAAGCAACAGGGGCTCGACGTCGAGATCAACGACTTCGGCGGCGGCGCCAAGTCGCTGCAGGCACTGGTCGGCGGCTCTGTGGACGTGGTGACGGGCGCCTACGAGCATACCATCCGCATGCAGGCCAAGGGCCAGGACATCCGCGCCGTGCTGGAGCTGGGCCGCTTCCCCGCGATCGTGCTGGCCGTGCGCAGGTCGCTGGCGGACAAGGTCAAGTCGGCGGCCGATTTCAAGGGGCTGAAGATCGGCGTCACGGCGCCCGGCTCCTCCACCTACCTGACGGCCGTCTATGCCATGTCCAAGGCCGGCCTCAAGGCCACCGACGCGTCGTTCATCGGCATCGGCGGCGGCGCCAGCTCGGTGGCGGCAGTGAAGAACGGGCAGGTGGACGCGGTCTCGCATCTCGACCCGGTCATCTCCAAGCTGGACGCCGACGGCGAGCTCAAGATCCTGATCGACACCCGCACCGAGGAGGGCACGAAGGCGCTGTTCGGAGGCACCAACCCGGCCGCGGTGCTCTATCTCAGGAAGGAGTTCGCCGACGCCAACCCGGTCACCACCCAGCGTCTCACCAACGCCCTCTATGCGGCGCTGCAGTGGCTCGCAAAGGCAACGCCGACCGAGGTGGCCGATACGGTTCCGCCGGACTACCTGCTAGGCGACCGGCCGCTCTACGAGGCCGCGGTGAGGGCCTCGCTAGCGAGCTATTCCCGCACCGGCGTGGTCACCAGGGACGGCATGGAAAGCGTCTACGCCACGCTCAAACAGCTCGATCCCGAGTTCAAGGACGTGACCGTGGACCTGTCGAAAACCTTCATCGACACCTTCGTGAAGCAGGCGAAGGGAAGCTGAGAAATGTTGAGCGGTGTCAGCTCTGGGTCTGACACCGTTACACATACGGGCGTTAGAGCTATGGTGTCAGACCTGGAGGGTCTGACACCATCCAGGGAGCAGATTCATGGCACAAGCTTACATCGTCGATGCGGTGCGCACCGCAGGAGGACGCCGGGGCGGGAAGCTCGCCGGGTGGCACCCGGCCGACATGGGTGCCGAGGTGCTGAACGCGCTCATCGAGCGCACCGGGATTGATCCCGCGGCAATCGAGGACGTGATTATCGGCTGCGTCAGCCAGGCCGGCGAGCAGTCGTTCGCGCTGGCCCGCAACGTGGTGATGGCCTCCAGGCTGCCCGACTCCGTCCCCGGCGTGACCATCGACCGGCAGTGCGGGTCGTCGCAGCAGGCGCTGCACTTCGCGGCGCAGGCGGTGATGTCGGGCACGCAGGACGTGGTCATCGCCGGCGGCGTCGAGAGCATGACGCGGGTGCCCATGGGCTCCAATTTCGCCCTCCATCGCAAGGAAGGGATCGGCACCGGCCCGTTCAGCGCGCGCATCCAGGAGCGCTTCGGCGTGAAGGACTTCAGCCAGTTCACCGGCGCCCAGATGATGGCCGAGAAGTATGGCTTCAGGCGCGATGAGCTCGACCGCTACGCACTGCGCAGCCACCAGCTGGCCGCCAGGGCCACCGAGGCCGGCGCGTTCAACGCCGAGATCGTGCCGCTCGCCGTCGACGGGCAGGACGGGCCGCACGTCCGCGACGAGGGCATCCGCTGCGACGCCACCCTGGAGGGGATCGGCTCGGTCAAGCTGCTGCAGGAGGGCGGCGTCATCTCCGCCGCCAACGCCAGCCAGATCTGCGATGGCGCCTCCGGGGCGCTGGTGGTGAACGAGCGGGCGCTGAAGGAGCACGGGCTCAAGCCGCTTGCCCGCATCCACCACATGACGGTGACGGCCGGCGATCCGGTGATCATGCTGGAAGAGCCGATCCCGGCCACCCGCAGGGCGCTAGCCCGGGCCGGCATGAAGCTTGGCGACATCGACCTCTACGAGGTCAACGAGGCGTTCGCGCCGGTGCCGCTGGCGTGGCTGCAAGAGCTGGGCGCCGACCCCGGCAGGCTCAACGTCAACGGCGGCGCCATCGCGCTCGGCCACCCGTTG
>DATMZP010000177.1:0-3121 GCA_035573595.1 Hyphomicrobiaceae bacterium | reverse complement strand
TGCTCGACCTCGGGGAACTTCCAGTTGAGGACCTTGTGCGGGTCGAGCGGCATCGGGCGTGTTCCTCGATCTGCTGGCGTTTTGCAGATCACTGTTAACCAGAAGCCGCGCATGCGCAACGCTCAGCCCATCCATCGGGCCATCCCATCTTCTAGGCCGACATCTAGGCCGGCGGGCGCCAGGCATAGAGCCAGTCGTAGCCGGCCATCAGCCACGGCGCCGGCGCCAGCGCGAGGACGGCATCGCGCGCCCAGGAGAGGGGCGGGGCGAGATGGTAGATGCGGCCCTGGCGCAGGCTGGCGACCTGCACGCGGCGGGCGCGCGCGGCGCGCAGCGCCTCGAAGCGGGTGAGCGCGGCGGCAGGCTCGGGCCCGGGCTCGGGCCCGGGCTGCCGCAGGCAGTCGGCGAGCATGATCGCGTCCTCCAGGGCCAGCGCCCCGCCTTGCGCGAGATACGGCAGCATGGGATGGGCGGCGTCGCCCAGAAGCACGACGCGCCCCTGTGCCCAGGCCGGCAGCGCCGGCAGCGTGTGGAGCGACCATTCGCGCCACGTCCAGGCGCGGCCGGCTGCGGGCATCAGCACCTGGGCGAGACTGAGATGAAAGCTCGCAAGCCGTCGCGGCAGGCGGCTGGCATCCGCGTCCGCATCCCACCCGCGTCCCGGCCGGGCCTCAGCCTCGCGCGCGATGATGACGACGGCGATCTCGGCACCCCGGCGCACCGGGTAGTGGACGACGTGTGCCTGGCGACTGAGCCAGACGCCGACCGCGCTGCCCGCCAGCGCACCGGCCTGCCCGGCAGGGATCACGGTGCGCGTGGCGGTTGCCCCGGCGGGCTGCGGCCCGCTGCCGGGCGCCAGCGCGGGCCGAACCGCGGACCACAGCCCGTCGGCGCCCGCCAGGATCGGTCCGGCAATGCTGCGGCCGGCCGCATCGGCAACGGTCACCTGCTCGGCGGTCTGCGCCACCGAGGCGACCTCGAAGCCGGTGCGCCGCTCGATCAGCGGCTCGGCGGCGGTGGCCGCGGCCAGGACGGCGTGGAGGTCGCCGCGATGCGCCACCCAGTAGGGCGCGCCGTGCCGTTTCTCGATCCAGCTCCCGAGCGGCAGCCGCGCCAGGCGGCGCCCGCTGGACCCGGCGCGGACCTCGATGGCCTCCGGCTCGCTGACCCATGTCTTGAGAGCATCCGCCACGCCGAGGCGCTGCAGCGCGCGCACCCCGTTGGGGCCGAGCTGGATGCCGGCGCCAGCCGCGGCGGGTGCCTGCTGGCGCTCCAGCACCGTCGACCGGATGCCGCGACGCGCGAGCGCCAGGGCCAGCGCCAGCCCCGCGATGCCGCCGCCCGCGATCAGGACCGGGGCCGGGGCGGTCATCGCACGCTCGATCCTCCAGGACCGGGCAACCGCGTCAGGACGCCCCCGCCGGCTCCTCCTCGGTCACCCGGCAGCCGGGCGGCTCGGTCTGGGCCGGCTGCAGGCGGTCGGTATGGACGTAGAGGGTAGAGCAGTAGGGGCACAGGATCTGGCTGTCGCTGCCCATGTCCAGATAGACGTGCGGATGGTCGTGGGGCGGCCGGGCGCCCATGCACTGGAACTCCCTCACGCCGATATAGATCTTCTCGGCGCCCTGGTCGTTGGCGAAGTGGGGGACGAGGCGATCGGCCATGGATGCGCTGCCTTGAGGAAACCGCTGCTGGGGATCCGGTGCGGGCGCGACAATAACGACCCGCGGCAGCGCACGATAGGGGGTGCTCCGGGGAGCGCCAACAGGGCGCAGGCGGGCGCTCCGGCTCAGCTGCGGTAGCTCGCGAATTGGCCTTGCGGGCGGAAGCGCTCCAGGTACTCCGGCACGATGCCGGCCATGGCATGAGGCTGGGTGACGCCGAGCCCCTGCAAGGTGCGGCCCTCCTTGACGGCGGCCTCGTCCACCACGTTCGGCCGCATCAGCATGCGCACCTGGTCCACGGTGAGCGGGCGCAGGCCGTGCGGCAGCGGCGCCGTCAGGAAGGCACCGATCTGGGCGAGCCAGAACGGGATGCGCAAATACCAGCGCCGCCGCCCCGACCACTCCTGCACCGAATCGAGGAGCTGCCGGAAGGTGACGATGTCCGGCCCGCCGAGCTCGTAGATGGTGCGCGGCCTGGCCTTGCCGGCGCAGGCCGCTGCGATGGCCGCTCCCACGTCTCCCACGTAGACCGGCTGGAACCTGGTCTTGCCCCCGCCGATCAGCGGCAGGAACGGGGAGAGGCGCGCCATGGCGGCGAAGCGGTTGAAGAGCTGGTCCTCCGGCCCGAACACCAGCGACGGCCGCAGGATGACGGCGGTGGGGAACTCGGCCAGCACCGCGGCCTCGCCGGCCGCCTTGGTGCGGGCGTACGTCGCCCAGTACTTGCGGTCGGCGCCGATGGCGGAGACGTGGACGAAGGTCCTGGCCCCGGCCTCGCGGGCGGCGCGGGCGGCGGCGCGGGCGCCGGCCACGTGGACGGCGTGGAACGTCTGCCGGGCCGAGCGCGAGAGGCAGAAGCGGCACTCGGCCAGGATGCCGACCAGGTTCACTACCGCAGTGGCTCCTTCCACCGCCTGCCGCACCGAATCGGGGTAGCGCAGATTGGCCTGGACCGGGTGGATCTGGCCCACCGCACCCATCGGTTGCAAGTGCCCGGCAAGGTCGGGCCGGCGGCAGGCGGCGCGGACGCGCCAGCCGTCGGCGGCGAGCGCGCGCACCGCGTAGCGCCCGAGGAAGCCCGAGCCGCCGAGGACAGTCACCAGGCTGCCCTGCTCCAGCCGCGAGATCATCGCCAAACGCTCCCCTGCCCCCGGTCCCCCACTGCGCCATGAATTAGCCGCGCCCGCCGCCCCTGTGAAGGCGCCAGGCCTCCAAGGGAGACCATGAGGGGTGCGCAAATGCGCGCACAATTGACAAGCGGGTAGGCCGGCCCTAACTAGCGCCAGCCCGATCCGAGCCTGCCCAGGTGGCGGAATTGGTAGACGCACTAGTTTCAGGTACTAGCGGTGTAAAAGCCGTGGAGGTTCGAGTCCTCTCCTGGGCACCACCCATCAACCGGACCATTGAAAAGGCTCATCTTTTTCCCCCTTTTTCCCTCACCGGGGGTGTTTGCTGGT
>DATMZP010000176.1:0-5297 GCA_035573595.1 Hyphomicrobiaceae bacterium | reverse complement strand
AGCCGGGCACGCCCGAGTCGCAATGGATCGAGGCCAACCCGGGCCAGCCGCAGGACGACCACGTTGCGTGGAGCTGGACGGACACGCCGTTGCGGCGGGGGCGCAGGCGGCTGCAGCTCCTGGTGAGCGCGCGCACGGTCGGCCGGGACGGCCTCGCCAGCGAGCAGTCCCCGCCCGACCGCACCATCGAGGTGACGGTGCGCCCGAGCCTGGTGCGGCGGCTGGTGCGCTGGGTGCTGGTTGTGGTGCTGTTCGGCGTCGGCGCGGCGCTGGGCCGGCTCAGCGAGTACAAGCTGGCCCAGGACCTTCTGGATGTGGGCACCCTGATCGTGAAGAACGTCCTCGGCCTGCTCCGCACATCCGGCTTCCTCGCCGGATAAGCCCGATCGCGGGGCGATCGGTCACTGCGCCTTGCTTCCTCCCGGCAGCGACAGGTAGGCGCCGCGCAGCACCTCCTTGGTGTGCGCCTCGGTGAACCCGTGCAGAACCCGCAGACGGGCGGCGGTGCCCATGCGCTGGCGCAGGCCGGCGTCGCGCGCCAGGCGTTCCAGGGCTGCGCCCAGGGCCGCGGCGTCGCCCGGCGGCACCACCAGCCCCTCCATCTCGCTGCGCACGAAGCTGCGGCCTCCCGCGGTGTCAGTGACGAGGAGGGCGCGCCCGCAAGCGGCGGCCTCGATGAGCGCACGCGGCAGGCACTGGCGGCCGGCAACCGGCCACACGCAGATCTCGGCGCGGCGCCAGACCTCCCGGGTATCGGCCGGCCAGCCGGCGCAGCGGATGCCGGGATGCAGGCTCCAGCGGCCCCACTCCGCCGCGAGAGCATCGGGCGGGCCTGCCGGATCGGGGGCGCCATCGGGTGCACCGTGGATCTCCAGCTGCAGGCGCAACCCGCGCGCCCACAGCCGCTCGAACGCCTGCACCAGCTCGCGCAGACCGCTCGCCTCGGCCACCGGTCCCACGAAGGCGGCCACCGGCATGTCGCCCGGCGACGGCGGCAGCACCGGGTAGACCTCGGGATCGACGCCGGCGCTCCCCAGAACGGCGCAACGCGGGCCGGGGTCGATACCCTGCGCCCGCAGGTCGCCCAGGTCCTCCTCGCGCCCCACCAGCAGGAACGCGTCCGGCTTGCGCGCGAGCGCCGCCAGCAGCCGCACCGCGACGCCGCGGTAGGGCCAGGCCAGCGCGCCTGACTCCGGCTCCAGTGCCGCGAGGTCGGGCAGGTGCACCACCGTGTCGACCGAGGGCACAAGTTGGAGCGCCAGGCAGGCGAGCGCCGCCGGCTCGAGGCCGATGACGTGCATCGCGTCGGGGCGCTCGGCCTCGAGAGCACGGGCGAGCTGCCAGGCCTCGGACCCCTTGGTCAGGGGGTTGCGCCACGCGGTCGTGCAGTCGAGGTCGATGAGGCCCACGTCCGGGGCATGGAGGCCGTTGCCGAGCCCCTGCCGGTCGGCGACAACAACGGTCTCGCGCCCGAGCTCGCGCAGCGCATCGATGAGCACGCGGCAGTGGGCGACCGTCTCACGGTCGGTCCCGGCGAGGACCAGAACCTTGCCCGCGCGGTCCACCAGCGGCGGGGAGGCCGGCCGATCCGCCATGTCCGTGCTGGCCGTGTGCGCCATTCGCCGGTCCGCGTCCGAGGAAGTCCAAATGGCAAAGGTAGAAGCGATGCGCCTCGATCAGAAGGGCGTGCGAGCGTGCATCCACAGGGAGAGAGATGGGAGCCGGGGGTCAGACCCCTCGCCTCAACGGTGGTGCCTTTGACGCGACTTCGGAGGCGAGGGGTCTGACCCCGTTCTACAAAAACAGCGGCTGGCGCGAGGGCCGGCCTTCCGAGTTCCGCCTAAACTGTTGCGTGCCTCGCTTTGGGCAGATGGCCCGGCTCGTTGACCTGGCCCCGGGGGGCTGGGGGGCTGAGAATTCCGAGGCCTTGTCGCGAGCCGGGCCTAGAGGCAACGATTGGAAGGTCGCAACCTATTGCGGCGTCAGAACGGCCGGTCAGCGACGGCTTTTTGGCCGAAAGGAGGTGATTTCTGCGGTGCGCCGGCCTCGGCGCGCGCAGCGAGTCTGCCGCCCCACAGGCGCATAGGCGGCGAGCGCCGGCGCGGCTATGATTGCATCTTCACTGTGCACGGAAGCGAACAAGGCGATGGCGGAGCATCCAGAATCCATTCTCGAGAGCAAGCAGCGCCCCTTCACCGGGGCGGAGTTCCTCGAGTCCCTGCGCGATGGGCGCGAGGTCTACATTTATGGCGAGCGCGTGAAGGACGTGACCACGCATCCCGCTTTTCGCAATGCAGCAGCCTCCGCCGCCAAGCTCTACGACGCGCTGCACGACGCCAAGACCAAGGATGTGCTGACCGCGCCCACCGACACCGGCTCGGGCGGCTACACCCACCGGTTCTTCAAGGTCGCCCGCTCGCGCGAGGACGTGATCGCCCAGCGCGACGCCATCGCCGCCTGGGCGCGCATCACCTACGGCTGGATGGGCCGCAGCCCCGACTACAAGGCCGCCTTCCTCAACACTCTTGGGGCCAACGCTGAATTTTACGGCAAGTTCGCCGGCAACGCGCGGGCTTGGCACAAGCGCGCCCAGGAGGCGGTGCTCTACCTCAACCACGCCCTCATCAACCCGCCCATCGACCGCAACAAGCCGGTGGAGCAGGTAAAGGACGTCTACATCACCATCCAGAAGGAGACCGACGCCGGCATCTACGTGTCCGGCGCCAAGGTGGTGGCCACCAACTCGGCTCTCACGCACTACAATTTCCTGGGCCAGAACATGGGCCAGGAGATCATCGACCCGAGCATGGTAGTGATGTTCATCGCGCCCATGAATACGCCGGGCGTGAAGCTCGTGTGCCGAGGCAGCTACGAGCTGGCGGCCGCCGCCAGCGGCTCGCCGTGGGACTATCCGCTGACCTCGCGCTACGACGAGAACGATTCCATCTTCATCTTCGACGACGCTTTCATCCCGTGGGAGAACGTTCTCATCCACCGCGACGTCCAGCGCCTGAAGGACTTCTACCCCAAGTCCGGCTTCGTCAACGGCTTCACGCTGCAGGGCGCCACGCGGCTGGCCGTGAAGCTCGATTTCATCTCGGGCCTCCTCTACAAGGCCGCGCGCGCCACCGGCACCGAGGCGTTTCGCGGCGTGCAGGCCCAGATCGGCGAGGTGATCGGCTGGCGCAACCTGTTCTGGTCGCTGTCCGACGCCATGTGCTGCAACCCCGAGCCCTGGGTGAACGGGGCGGTGCTCCCCAACATGCGCGCGTCGACGGCCTATCGTCTGTTCATGACGGAAGCCTATCCGGCCGTGCGTCAGATCGTGGAGCGGGTGGTCGCCTCGGGGCTCATCTATCTCCCCTCGCACGCGCGCGATTTCAAGAACCCGGACATCGACAAGTACCTGGCCCGCTATGTGCGCGGCTCCAACGGCATCGACTACAAGGAGCGCATCAAGACCATGAAGATGCTGTGGGATGCCGTGGGCAGCGAGTTCGGGGCACGGCACGAGCTCTACGAGATGAACTACGCCGGCAGCCACGAGCTGGTGCGCCTGTTCCCGCTGCAGCAGGCCCAGGCCTCCGGAGCTCTCGACGAAATGGTGGCGCTGGCCGAGCTGTGTATGGCCGATTACGACGAGGACGGCTGGAAGGACCCTGCGTATCGCAACGGGGACGATATTTCCGTCCTAAGCAGGGGAACGTAGCGCAATCACGCTCCGCACGATTGCGCCAGGCGAAATTCGCCCGAAATTCGCCAAGACGCAATCGGGCACCCGAACGGGGGAGATGTCCGGGTGCCCGATAAGCTGGGGCGTCGGAGGAGGCCACCCCAGTTCACCAGTGTAACGGATCGGCCACTTGCGATCCGTCGCGCAGGTTGTCGGACTCAAGAGTCCGGGGGCGAGGGCCGTCTAGCGGCCCCAACCCCAACCGTTCCAGCCGGCGGCGGGGCTGAATTTGTAGGTCAGGGTCGTGCGCACGCTGTGCACGGTCGGCTCGAAATCAACCCTGCTTAGCTCGTCGTCGCTGAAAAATCGCTCGTTGTCGAACTGCGAGAAGCGATACTCCAGCCGCAAGAACCAATTGCTGGCGGCCAGTCGGGTATCGACGCCCCCACCCACGAACCAGCCGTTGAACGTCTGCTCGTGGGAGAAACTGAAGGCCGGGTCGTCGAACAAGGTTGTCGAGCCCTCGAAGCGTGCCTGCGTGTAGCCGCCGGTCGCGTACCAGAGGGTGGACGGGCTTGTCAGCACGCCGAGCCTGGCGCCGACGGACCAAGTATGGTCGTGGTCGATCGAGGTCCTGACCAATCCATCCAGCAACGAGAAGTCGGTGGAGTTGTTGCCGAAGTCGTAGTCGACGAACACCCCGAGCACCGAGGTCGGGCTGACCTGCCAGTCCCAGCCGACGATCGCCGTGCCGAAGACGCTTACGTCGCCGATTCCATTGAATCGCGTATCGCCGAGATCGACATCGCGGAGGGTGAAATCGTGCACGACCGCACTGCCGCCGATACCCGCTCCGATGTAGAGGCCCGTCCACGTCAAGGGCGGAGCGATGGGCACGGGGGCCGCGATGGATGGGGCATACCGTCTGTCAATGCCATCCGCGGCGGCATTGCTCACAAGGGCCAGGGCGACCGCTACGCCCACTGCTACCTTTTTCATAACCGAGGTTCCTGTGGTCTGGTACGCAGCACGCAACAGCACGCCCTCCGGGCGGTGCCTTTCTCACGAAATGCCTGCCTGCGAAGCGCGGCGCCAAACAATTGGCACAGGATTGGGCAGCGCCCTCAGCCCCTCTGAGGTGCGACAGCCTCAGTATAAATGCAACCGGTGCTGGCAATTCCTCTGTTGTTTCGTGTGATGATGCAGCAATGTTGCCACTTGCATATAGAAATACCTATAGATGAGATCGTAATTCGTTTGATATATTTGTGTAATACAGCGGATAGATGTTTGCGCACCATCTGTCGCTGCATCGGGCTTCGCTAGAGCCCGCGCACGGCCCGGCGCAGCGCCCAGAGGGGGCGCCCGTCGATGATGAGGAGCGCCGCGGCAACGATGAGGGCGCCGGCGATGTCGGTGGCGCTCAGGCGCTCGCCCAGGAACACGCCGCCCAGCAGAATCGGGGTGAGCGGCATGATCAGCGTGACCAGCGAGGCATTGGTCGCGCCGGCGCGCTGCAGCACCGTGAAATGGCAGAGCGACGGTAGTGCCGAGCCCAGCACCCCCATCGCCGCGATGGCGGCGAGCGCACCCGACGAGGGCGGGGCGTGCTGCCAGGGTCGGT
>DATMZP010000175.1:0-6932 GCA_035573595.1 Hyphomicrobiaceae bacterium | reverse complement strand
ATCGCGCGCTGGCCGCGGATCGTGGCGGCGGGGCGCCCGTCCTCGCTCCATTCGCCGTCGAGCAGGTAGCCCGTGGGGTCGAGCTCGAAATGCCCACCGCCCTTGAGCGCGGGCCCCTCCAGCCGGAAGGCCAGGCGCCCGCCGGGCTCCAGGTCACCATCGAGACGGACCGAGGCATCGAGCTCGCTGCTGCCCCGGACGCGGCCGGCCTCCGGCACCAGCCGCAACCGCCCCAGCGAGGTGTCCCACAGGCCGTCGTAGCCGCGCCAACCCTGCCAGGGCAGGGTGCGTGGGTTGCCCTCCGCCAGGTACTCGCCGGCGAAGCTGCTCGGGCGCCGCAGCCTGAACCAGCCCGTGCCCCGCTCGTTGGCCTCCTCGTAGCGGAAGGTGAGCTGGCCCGCCTCGACGGTGCCGTCGAGCGTGTTCTCGATCCCGCCCCGCCCGTAGGTGCCGGTGACGTGAGCGCCGTCCTGCCGCAGGGTCATCTGGCCGAAGGAGGTGGCCCACTGTCCGTCGAAGCTCATGGCTCGTGTCCCTCCGTGGGAAGAGCGCCTGTTATCGGCGGGCGTGACGGCCGAGTCCAGCCGGGAATGGGGAAGCGGGGTCAGACCCTGCGGGTCTGACCCCATGGCGCGACCACGAGGGATGCTCCAGGTGTCCACGGCATTCGAAGGGCAGCCTCGCGGAGCCCAATCCGAAGGGTGCTGCACTGGGGTCAGACCCGCAGGGTCTGACCCCATCCACTACAGCGCCGCAAAGTCGATCGGCTTGGTCCGGTCGAGGGAGCGCGTCACGGGGGGCAGCGGGTACTTGAGGCCGGTGGCGCAGTTGAAGAGGACGGCGCGCTCGTGCGTGGCGACCCGCCCATCCGCCAGGCTCTGCTTGTAGGCGGCGTAGGTGGCGGCGCCCTCGGGGCACATGAGGAAGCCCTCCGTGCGCGCCACCTCGTCGAGGGCGGCGGAGATGGCCTCGTCCGCCACGGCGATGGCGAAGCCGCCCGACTCGCGCACCGCCCGCAGGATCAGGAAATCGCCGACCGCCTGGGGCACGCGGATGCCACTGGCGATCGTGTGGGCGTTCTCCCAGCGCGGCGCGTGCTCCACGCCCTCCTCGAACGCGCGCACCATGGGGGCGCAGCCGGTGGCCTGCACCGCCACCATGCGCGGGCGCTTCGGCCCGATGAAGCCGATCGCCTCCAGCTCGGCGAACGCCTTCCACATGCCGATCAGCCCGGTGCCGCCGCCGGTGGGGTAGAAGATCACGTCGGGCACGTCCCAGCCGAGCTGCTCGGCCAGCTCCAGGCCCATCGTCTTCTTGCCCTCGATGCGATAGGGCTCCTTCAGGGTGGAGACATCGAACCATCCCACCTTGGCCTTGCCCTCGGCGACGATCTTGCCGCAGTCGTCGATCAGGCCATTGACGCGGTAGACCGTTGCCCCCTGCAGGTCGATCTCGCTGACATTCACCTCGGGCGTGTCGTCGGGGCAGAAGATGGTGGTCTTGATGCCGGCACGGCTGGCATACGCGGCGAGGGCGGCGCCGGCGTTGCCGTTGGTGGGCATTGCCATGTGCCGGATGCCCAGCGCCTTGGCCATGGAGACCGCCAGCGCCAGCCCGCGCGCCTTGAACGAGCCGGTTGGCAGCCGCCCCTCGTCCTTCACCAGGATCTCGCCGGCGCCGAGCCTGGCTGCGATCTTCGGCAGGCTCACCAGCGGCGTGATGGCCTCTCCCAGGCTCACCACGTCCTCCGCCTTGCGCACCGGCAGCAGCTCGCGGTAGCGCCAGAAATCGGGCGGACGCGCCGCCAGGGCCTCCCTGGTCAGGGCGTCGCGCACGCCCGCAAGGTTGTATCTCACCAGCAGCGGCTTGCCCGCCCGCGACAGGTTGTGGACCTGGTCGGCAGCGTAGTGCTCGCCCGTCGCGGAGCATTCCAGGTGGGTGACGAAGGTCGGGCGCTCGCGCGTCAGGTTGTCGTCGTGCTGCATGCAGGTCGTCTCCAGGATCATCGCTCAAGACCCGTCTTGCCGGCGGCGCGGCTCCGGTGCAAGCGCGAATGCGGCGTGGGTCGGTGCGCCCCGCGACCGCCTGCGACCGCGGGGTTTGGCGAAAAGTCGGGCGCACCGTGCAAGAGTCTGCTATTTGACTGTTCGATAGATGTCTGCCGAGTCGTTCGGGAGGGGGAACGGCATGCATGGGGGAGCGTCGAGGCGGTCCGGACTGTCTGGGCCGGTGGTGGGTGCTGTCATGCTGCTGGGCGCAGCAGGCGTCGCAGCGGCCCAGGACAGGGGTCCATACACCCTGCTCAACCCGGTGCCTGAATCCCAGCTGCGCGAGCTGACCACCGATCGCCCGGACATCACCGAGAGCGCGTTCACCGTCGATGCCGGCCACGTGCAGTTCGAGAGCACGATCTTCGGCTTCGCGCGGTCGGCCCGCGACGCGTCCGGCGCGATCAGCGACAGCTACGAGCTCGGCACCACCAACATCAGGGTCGGCCTGACCGGGAACGTGGAGGCCGGCCTCGTCTGGCAGCCCTACGGCGCCGTGCGCACGCATGGCGGCCCAGGCGAAACGGTGCGCCAGTCCGGCATCGGCGGCCTGGAGCTGCGCGGCAAGGTCAACCTGTGGGGCAACGACACGTTTGACAAGGAGGGCGACAAGGGGGGCTCGGCGTTGGCGCTGCTGCCGTTCGTGGCCTTCCCCACCGACCGCCGCAACGGCATCAGCCCCGAGTTTGCCGAGGGCGGCCTGATCGTGCCGTTTGCGGTCAAGCTGCCCGAGAAGTTCGAGCTCGCAACCAACGTGGGCGTCGTCTGGACCAGGGCCGATGCGGCCGACGACTATCACGCGGAGTATCTGGCGTCGGCCTCGCTGTCCTACGAGTGGACCGAGAAGCTCGGCACCTACTACGAGGTGGCCGGTCGCTTCAATACGGGCGACCCGCGGGGCGACGCGGTGGTGCTCGGCACCGGCGTCACCTATCAGGTGAGCAAGAACATGCAGCTCGATGCAGGCGTCAACGTCGGCGTTACCTCGGCCGCCGACCGGTTCAACCCGTTCGTCGGCATGGCGGTGCGGTTCTAGGGCCAACGCCTCAGCCACGCCCGAAGGCCTTGCGCAGCTCGCCCTTGGCGCGCTCCAGCACCTCAAGACGCGCCCTGGGCAGGTTGCGGCCGGCGCGATTGATGTAGAAGGTCAGCATCGACGTGGCCGAGCGATAGGGCTCGCTTTTGCGGCGACGGCTCCGCTCGGCGGAGCGTTTGAGCGAGAGGGCAACGGCCCTCGGGCTGCCCTTGGCGAAGACGCTGGGCTCCAGATCGAGCGCGTTGCTGCCGCTCGTCACGGCCGCCGACCACTTCTGCGGCGTCCGGGTTGGCGAGCTCCGCGCTGCGGTCTTCGTCCGCTTGGCGGGGCGCGGACCTCGCTGCACACGGAGACTGCGGCTGGCCTTGCGCGCTGCCGTCCGTTTCGCTTTTCGCGGCTTGGTCATGACGCCTGCGGACACCGACGCGCCCACCTCTCGCGGCATTGTCGCTACGGGTCAAATGCCGTTCGGCGCTGCTGGTTCCGATGAAAAGGCAAAAGGGGCGCAGCCCCCCTCAGGGTCCGCGCCCCGTGCGGGCCGTATCGTTCAAGGCCTCAGGCAGCGCCGCGCGCCTTGTCCACGCTCCAGGCGCCGCCGCCGGCCGCAGCGAGATAGAGGAAGACGAACGAGTAGAGCGCTGCCAGCTCGCCACCGTTCAGGATCGGGAAGAAGCCGCGCGGGTAGTGGGCGTAGAAGTAGGCCACCGCGCACATGCCGGACAGAATGAATGCCACCGGCCGGGTGAACAGGCCGAGGATAAGGAGAACGCCACCGATCAGCTCCAGGATGCCGGCCGTACCGCTCATGGTCACGGGACTGGCGTTGTTCATGGGACCCACCGGAATGCTCAGGTACTTGCCCGTCCCATGCTGCAGCAGCAGCAGCGCGGACATGACGCGAAGCACGGACAGCAGTTGCGACGTATAGGGTTTGAGAAAATCCATCGAGCGCCTCCCTTTCGTTGGTTGAGCCGACAAATCTCGGTTCAGCCGCCAAGGGTTACGGCATGCCTTTAGATCGCGCAATTGCGCCCGCCGCACATCTCTCCCCCGAATCGGGGATGCAGCTGCGCGCAAGACTGCCCATCTCAGCAGCGGCACGGGGCCAATGTAAGCGTGCGACGCCAGCACCCAAGGTGGGGCCTCCAAGGACCTGCCACCCGCCGCGCCCGACCTTCCTCCTCCTCCGGTCGGGCGCGGCCTCTCCGTCCCCGCTTGCCCTTTCCGCGCTTGCCTCTTGCCCGTCCCATCGCCGCAATCTTTACCTACGACCGGCTTTACCTACGACCGGCTGCGTCGCAGGAAGGACAGCGCGCAATGGACATCCTCGGCTGGCTCTGGTGGGCGGTTGTCTCCGTTCTCGGTCTCCTCTGGTGGTTGCTCGGCCTGCTGTGGTCGGTGGTCTGGTTCCTGATCTCGGGCTGGGTATCGACGCTGCTGCAGATCGCGATCCTGGTCGCGCTGGTCTTCTTCCTCAAGTACGGCTGGCAGCGTGCACCGGCCGAGCTGTGGCGGCGCGGCAGCGCCTTCGGGCGCTTCGCCTGGAAATGGGTGCGGGCGAGAGAGACGGACGCAACGGGCACCACGCGCGAGGTGGTGCGCGAGCGCATCCGCATTGTCCGCGTCAAGGAGCCGGGCGATGTCAACGTCTCGACGCTGATGTCGCTCGCCATGCTGGCCGGGCTCGCGCTGCTCGCGGCGACCCGGTAGGCCGGGATATGGGGCGGCGGGGGTCAGGCCCCTCGCCAACCACGTCGCGAAGAAATCTCTACGGTAGTTGCGAGGGGTCTGACCCCTCTCAGGTCTCCAGCCCCGTCGGCATCGGTACGTTCTCGGGCTCCAGCTTGAGGCCGGCGGCCAGTGCCACCGTCTCCAGCGTGGCGGCGAAGTCCTTCTGCAGGTAGGCCTTGGGGTCGGGCTGCAGGGTGGCGGCGCCGAAGTGGGCCTGCAGCGCCTCGCGCGTGGCGGCCGTCACCGGCATGGGCACGCCGAGGGTGCGGCCGGCCTCCAGGCCCAGGTCCAGGTCCTTGCGCAGCAGCTCCGGCGTGAAGGTGGTGGTCCAGTCGAGGTTGACCAGCGCGTTCGACTTGTAGCGGGTGAACATGGAGCCCATGACGCCGTTGTTCATGAAGTCCAGGAAGGCATGGCGCGGCACGCCGGCCTTCTGCGCCAGGATGGTGATCTCGTAGAGGTTCTGGATCACCACGCCCAGCATGACGTTATGGGCGATCTTGCAGAAGCGCGACAGCTCGCCCTCGCCCACATAGGAGACACCGCGCGGGGCGAACGCCTTGATGTAGGGCTCGACGATATCGTAGGCGGCCTTCGGGCCGGAGGCCACGGCGGAGAGCTGGCCGGCGCGGATCACCTTGGCGTTGCCGCTGACGGGAGCGGCGATCAGCTCGGCGCCCAGCTCGGCGAGCCTGCCCCGGATCTCGGCGGATTCCTCGGCCGAGATGGAGGAGCAATCCACGAAGATCTTGGGTGTCCTGCCCTTGCCGCCGGAGGCGACGCCGTCCTTGCCGAAGCAGACCTGCTCCACGTCCTTGCCGGTGGAGACCATCAGGAACACGACGTCACAACCGGCCAGCGCGGCCGGCGTATCGACGATCTGCGCGCCCAGCTTGGCGAGCGGCTCGGCCTTGGCCTTGGTGCGGTTCCAGACCTTCACGCTGTTGCCAGCCTTCACCAGATACGCCGCCATGGGCTCGCCCATGCGCCCCAGCCCGATCCAGCCGATGGAATGCTTCCCCGCCATGACCGCCTTCTCCGTCTCATTCTGAACGCCAAGCTGCTGTCCAGTTACGGACCGGCACGGGCGCACGTCAAGCCGCGGGGGAATGCCGGGATCGCACGCCTGGCACTCAAGGGGAGGAGGATCGGATGCCGATGTTCGAGCCGCGGGAGGCGCAGGAGGCGTTTCGCCAATTCCTCGCCGCCAGGGGGCCGGATGAAGCGGCGCTCTCCGTGCGCGACGGCCTTGAAGCCATGCTCGACTTCTACCGGGACATGCGGGCAGACGGCTGCGCACTCGAAAACGACGCCGACATGCTCCTATTCCAATGGGGGACCTACTCGACCTTCCCCCGCGCGGGTGGGATTGCGGCCGAGGCATTCGACCTCAACCTGACGCGGCAGCTGATCCTCGACGAGGGAGGCGAGGACGACGATATCTGGCAGCTGGCGCTCAACTTCGAGTTCGAGCCGAGCGGTGAGCTCGGAGCCTTGGGACGCGGCAACAAGTGGTGCCACACGTTGCAGGAGCTCCCACCGTTTCGCAACTACGTGCTCGCGTCCCCGCCCGTCACAACCTGCAGTAAGCTGCAAATTGAGCGCAGGACGCTGAAATATGGGTGCGCAGGCTGACCCTGCGGACAGTCTCGTTATGCGCGCTGCCCCTTCAGCATGCCAGCAATGCTGAGATCCTCGTCGAGGTCCGGCCAGTGAATGCCCATCGGCATGATCTCGAAGTTCGCGCGCTGCTTGGCTGAGGCGGCGTTAAGCCGAGGATACCATTCAAGCGGCGTTGCGATCTTGCGCCCATCGGCCAGGGTCACGACAAGCGCGGCCTTCGTGAACTCGACCGTCCGTGCTTTCAGGTTGGAGGTCATGCGATTCCAACTGGTCTGCGCGGCTACCCTCTCCCCGCCTGCGGGGAGAGGGGAGCACCGCGGCGCGAGCTTCCCATCAATACTCGTTCGCGATCGGCAGCTCCTCGGCCGGGAACAGGGAGATGACGCGGCAGCCCGTATCCGTCACCACCATCTCCTCCTCGATGCGGGCGGCGGAGAAGCCGTCCTTGGCGGGGCAGTAGGTCTCCAGCGCGAACACCATGCCGGTCTTGATCT
>DATMZP010000174.1:0-2330 GCA_035573595.1 Hyphomicrobiaceae bacterium | reverse complement strand
GAGGCCGACCTCAAGGGCGAGGACAAGGACGAGGCCAGGAGGAACAACGAGGCCGCGCGGCTCTGGATCTCGGGGATCGAGGCGCTGAAACGCAAGGCATCTACGAGTGGATCTCGGGCTGGGAGCGCACCAAGGAGGACGGGGAGCGGCATCTGGAGCACTCGGGACACTTGGAGCTGTTCCGCAACTACAACGCGCATGGCGTCCGCCTGGCGCGGCCCAGCACGCTGCTGATCGACAGCGCACAGCTGGAGTCGGGCGAGGCGCTCGACAAGGAGTTCCGCGCCATGGCGGGGCCGGAGATCGAGCAGTTCAAGCGCGAGATGCTGAGCCGCGGGGCCTCGCAGCAGGAGGCGGAGAGCATCTCCGATGCCGAGCTGCTGCGTGAGGTCATGAACACCGTGGGCAAGGAAGGCCGGCTCGGCGCCGACATCCACTGCGTGGTCTCGGTCTCGATGCTGACCGAGGGGTGGGACACCAACACCGTCACCCACATCCTGGGTGTTCGCGCGTTCGGCACCCAGCTGCTGTGCGAGCAGGTGGTGGGGCGGGCGCTGCGGCGGCAGTCGTATGACCTGAACGATGAGCAGTTGTTCGATGTCGAGTACGCCGACATTCTCGGCATCCCGTTCGACTTCACGGCCAAGCCTGTCGTCGCGCCGCCCAAGAAGCCGAAGAAGGTCACGCGCGTGCACGCGGTCAAGGCGCGCGAGGCGCTGACCATCGCCTTCCCGCGCGTCACCGGCTACCGCAAGGAGCTGGCCGACGAGCACATCAGGGCGGAGTTCACCCCCGATTCTCGCCTGCAGCTGACCCCGGCGCTGGTGGGACCGTGCAAGGTCTTGCTCGAAGGCATCGTCGGCGAGGGCGTGGAGATCGGGCCCGACATCCTCCAGGACATGCGCCAGAGCGAGATCTCGTTCCACCTCGCCAAGCGCCTGCTCTACACGCGCTTCCGCAAGCCGGACGAGCCGGCGCCGATGCACCTGTTCTACGCGCTGCAGCGCGTGGTGCGGCGGTGGCTCGACGAGGGCTACCTCGAATGCACCGGCAATACCCGCAAGGCGATGGTGACCTATCAGGTGATCGCCGACCTGGCCTGTGAGCTGATCGACCTGGCCTGCCAGCGCGCCATGGGCAAGGACAAGGGCATCAAGGCCATCCTCGACCCCTACAATCCGCGTGGGTCGACTGCACACGTCTCGTTCAACACCACCAAGGAGCAGTTGTGGCCGACGGAGCGCGGGGGTAAGTGCCACGTCAACTACGTGGTGGGCGACAGCGCCTGGGAGCTGGAGCTGGCGCGTGTGGTGGAGGCGCACCCGCGCGTCATTGCCTACGTCAAGAACCAGGGGCTGCAGTTCACCGTGCCCTATCGCGATGGCGGGAATCCGAAGAAGTATCTCCCCGACTTCATTGTGCAGGTTGACGACGGCCGTGGGCCAGATGACCCGCTCAACGTCGTGGTCGAGACCAAAGGCTATCGCGGGCTCGATGCGCAGCTCAAGGCGGAGACCATGGCGAC
This sequence comes from Hyphomicrobiaceae bacterium, assembly GCA_035573595.1. Classification (GTDB taxonomy): domain Bacteria; phylum Pseudomonadota; class Alphaproteobacteria; order Rhizobiales; family Hyphomicrobiaceae; genus AWTP1-13. Next base: position 805 of record DATMZP010000174.1, on the reverse strand, counting down.
GCAGTGGGTGCCGGGCGTGAACAACCTCGGCACATTCGGGCGATGGGCCTTCCAGGAGTTCCGCGACCCATACGAGATCGAGAAGGCGTTCGCCAAGCTGGTGGACGAGGCGATCGAATCGTAGGGTGCAATAGGGCGTCAGCCCGTATTGCACCGATGCACCGTTGCCCCAAAGCGACGGGCGCAGATTGTGGAGAGGTTGGCTCGGTGCAATGCGGCTGTCGCCTTATTGCACCCTACGGGAGAGGGCCTGAATGGCGCGGAAAAAATCGTCCAAGCCCAAGCAGGTGGAGGCGCTGAGCCACGCGAAGACGGCGGCGCGGCGCAATATCCCGACGGCGGAGCTGTCCTCGGCGGCGGAGCGGATGGAGGAGATGGACCCGCTTGAGCCGGTGCGCTATCCGCGGCCGCATCCGCTCTCGGCCGGCGTGGTGCGCGAGCGCGACGAGGACCTCGACCCGCAGATCGTCTGGAACGGTGTCCGGCTCCGGCTCACCAAGGCCCAGATTGAGCAACTGCAAGCGACGGGCGAGATCGAGATCGGCGAGGCGCAGCTCGTCTGGCGCGGCAAGGACCGGCAGGACTGGTCGGACCTGGTGGTGAACGCGCCGCCGCTCTACATCCAGGAGAAGGTGCATCCGCAGGCGATCGTCGAGGATCTTGTGAGGCGCACACGAGAGACTCGCGCGGCGGAGGCGGAGGACGAGCAGCCCTCCCTGTTCAAGGACCACTTCAAAGACTTCAACGGCCTCGACGACCCCGAGAAGCGCACCGAGTTCTACCAGCACAGCCAGCACTGGTCGAA
>DATMZP010000173.1:0-2540 GCA_035573595.1 Hyphomicrobiaceae bacterium | reverse complement strand
TGACGCTCAGCGCCAAGGCCGACAATGGCGGCATGATCATCGCGCTTGGCGGCCAGGATGCCGCCTCGACGCCGCCGAGCGAGGTCTGGACCGGCGCCGTGTTCGACCAGACGCTGGCTACCGAGACGCTACGCACCCAGCTCGCCCACTACGCGCCGATCGCGGCCGAGACGCTGCGCACGATCACCTACGCGGTCAGCGGCGGCGGCACCGTCAATGTCACCGCCAGCGGCGCCTGCTGCCTGTCGATGGCGCCGGTCGCAGCGACGCGCAAGTTCGTCTGGGAGACTTTCGATCGCGCCAATGCCGGGCTCGACACAACCGGCGGCAAGGTGGTCACCGGCTACTCCAATGCCGGCGATTGGGTGGCCAGCGGCTCGACCCCCTATCTCAACATCAATGCCAACCGGATCGAGAACCAGAACACCGCCGGCACCGGCTGCATGCATGCCTTTGACGTCGGCAATGCCGACATGTGGGCGGAATGGGACGTCGAGGTGCTGGCCAGCTCGGGCCCGTTCTCGTGCGTCAGGATGATCGACAGCGACAACTTCATCGGCATTCGCGCATCGAACACTGACATCGAATGCTACCGCCGGCAGGCCGGCTCGATGAACAACGTCCTGACCACCACCTGGGATCTGTCGTTCGGCGTGCTGATGCGGATCGAGGCCGAGGGCACCTCGCTGCGCCTCTACCGCAACGGTGAGCTGATGAACACGTCGACCATCGCGGCGCCGTTCCTGACCCCGACCAAGATCGGCCTGATCGGCCGCTCGGTGAACTACAACGGCTTCCTCTCTCGCTGGCGCGGTGGGATGCTGTGAGTGGCCGAGCAGCCGCCCGAGGGTAGGCTCGCCGCGGCTGCCGGCGTCGTCCGCTCGCTATCGTTGGGAAACGTCCTGACGATCGCGTTGCTCGCCCTGATAGCACTGCCCGCCTATACGATCTGGAAGGCGCTCTCGGACCCGGCGCTGCTGGATCGGATGCTCAGCTCGTTCAAGGAGGAGAGCAGCCAGCAGACCGGCTGCACCTTGCGCGAGGCGAAGATCCGGGGTGGTCAAGCCACCTGGGGGATCTCCACCGGCTGGGCGTTTCACGGCGGGGATAGGTATTTCATTTCCGTGGCGATCAGCCGCGAGCCGACCGCGGACGAGCTGGTGGCCTACTGCGCAACGCTCAAGCTCCTGGCAGACAAGCTCGGGCAGCCGCAGCTATGAAGCTCCTGACGCTCGTCTGGCTCTCGATGCACGGCTACCAGATCGTGTTCAGCGGCGATCAGTGCCGGGCGCTGCGGCAGGCGAGCATCAATATCAGCGAATGCACCCGGTTCGGCACTGCCCGCTCGATCGCGGCCAGCTACGGGCGGCAGGCCAGCTCGGCTGATAGCGATCAGGCGGGAACCGCTCCATCGGCGGGCGGCAGGCCAGCCAGCGGGCCAGGGGCGGGCGCTGACGCGGGCGGCCGTCCGAGCGGTCCCTCGGGGCCCGCAAGCGGTGGAGGCTCTCCAGGGGGCTCCCCTGGAAATCCCGGCGGGGGTGCTGGCGGCAACAATGGCGGCGTCCGTCCTGGCGAGCCGATCCCGACACCGCCACCGTCTAAGCCGGCCGTCAGTCTTGAGGACATTGCCAAGCTGCGCAGCGAGATCCGCGACGCAGTGCGGGACCGGATCATTCACGGGGCCAAGCCGCCGCCGAGCAGGCCGCAGCGGCCCGGCTTGATCGACCCCAAGCCACCGGACACCGGAAACGGAAAACCCCCGGCGGGGTTCAATCCAGGGCCGGGGGGCATGAGAGGGCAGGCGACGCCGAAGTCATCCGGCGGCGCCGCCTGGGGCGGGCAGGCGCGCTAGTCGAGACGCACCACGTCGAAGTCGCCCTCGGGGCGCAAGACCGCCACCATCTGGTGCGGGTAGAGCACGACCATTTCCTTGGAGTGCGGCAGCGCGAGCGCAGCGATCGGCTTCATCTCCGGGTCGCCGGGGTACTTCAGAACGAAGGCGCTCAGTTTCCACTCGTCCCGGCCGAACGGGCGCCAGCCGCCACCGTGGGCGTAGCGTTCGGCGATCTGCTCCTTGGCTGGGCGCGGATCCTCGGGCCGCAAGATCTCGGGCAGGAAGCCGAGGAGGTCGCCGGCCGTGGTGCTGGGCCCGTAGACCCGCGCGGCCTCGTCGGTGAAGATCGTCCACGTGATCATTTCGACAGCTCCTCGACCATCGCCCCGGCCGCGGCCAGGGCGCGCTGGTAGGCGCACTTTTCGGTCGCGCCGACGAATTGGCGCTCCCAGGTTTCCACGATCCGCAGGACGTGCTTGTCGCGGATGTCGATGCGGCCGGGCAGCACGCCCTCGGGAAGGTCCGTCTCGATCACGGCGACCCGCCGGTAGGGCGAGCGCACCGAGGACGGCATCTTGGCGGTGGCGGTCATGACGACGTAGCGGCTCATGACAAGCCCCCCAGCATCGCCAGCAGCCATGCGAGGCCGGCGAACCCCAGACAGACGAAGAGAACGTCCCTCGCGAAAAGGCCGGCGATTATCAGC
>DATMZP010000172.1:0-14152 GCA_035573595.1 Hyphomicrobiaceae bacterium | reverse complement strand
ACGGCTTCGCCGTGCTGCGCGAGGCGGGCCGCGCCGCGGTGCCCCTGCCCATCGCCGAGACGCTGCTGGCCGGGTGGATGCTGGCGCAGGTCGGCGTCTCCGCGCCGAAAGGGCCGATGACGTGCGGACCGGTGCGGGATGGCGACAAGGTCGTCCTGGCCGACAATGGAACGCTGAGCGGGCGCCTGCGCGCCGTGCCGCTGGCGAAGGCGACCGGGCATCTGGCCGTGCTCGCTGAGCGCGAGGCCGGTGGCGGCGTGGTCGCTCTGGTCGAGGCCGGCGCCGTGCAGATCGCCGACGGCACAAGCCTCGCCGGCGACGCGCTCAACCCTGTGCATTTCGATGGTGTGCGCCCGGTGGCCGTCGAGGATGCACCATCCGGCCTCGACGCCGGCGCGGTCCTGCTGATGGGGGCGGCGGGGCGCGCCATGCAGATGGCGGGTGCGCTGGAGGCAATCCTTGACCTCTCCGTCGCCTACGCCAACGAGCGCGTCGCCTTCGGCCGCCCCATCGGCAAGTTCCAGGCCGTGCAGCAGAGCCTCGCCCGCCTCGCCGGCGAGGCAGCCGCCGCCATCGCCGCCGCGGGCTCGGCCGCCGATGCCATCGCCGCCTCTCCGGTTTTCGCTTTTGGCGAGCCGGGCGCCGCAGGGTCCCCTCCCCCCTTGTGGGGGAGGGACAGGGTGGGGGGTATTCCAGAACATCGAAGTGAGGGGTTACCCCCACCCCTGACCCCTCCCCACAAGGGGGAGGGGAATCCGGTCGGCGCAAGCTTTGAAGAAGCTGTCTTCCTCGAAGCGGCCTCCGCCAAGATCCGCGTGGGCGAGGCGGCGGGGGAGGGGGCAGCCATCGCCCACCAGGTGCTGGGCGCCATCGGCTTCACCCAGGAGCACGTGCTGCACCGCTACACCCGCCGGCTGTGGGCCTGGCGCGACGACTTCGGCAGCGAGAGCGTCTGGGCGGTCAAGCTTGGGCAGCTGGTGGCAGCCAAAGGTGCAGATGCGCTCTGGCCGATGCTGGCGGCGCGGTAGGGGGCCTCATGAACACCGAGCTCACCTTCGATCCCATCCGCCTCCCGCCCGAGTGCGCCGCCCTGCGGGCCGAGGTGCGGGCGTTCCTGGCCGAGGAGATCGAGGCCGGCACCTTCAGTCCCCACGGCGGCGCCATCGACGGCAACTTCAGCGCGGAGTTCAGCCGCAAGGTGGGGGCACGCGGCTGGATCGGCATGACCTGGCCGAAGCAATACGGCGGGCACGAGCGCAGCTTCCTGGAGCGCTACGTCGTCACCGAGGAGTTCCGCGTCGCCAATGCGCCGGTGCGGCTGCACTTCGTAGCCGACCGGCAGAGTGGCCCCGTCATCCTCAGGTACGCCAGCGAGCGAGTGAAGGCCGGCATCCTGCCACGCATCTGCCGGGGCGAGGTGTGCTTTGCCATCGGCATGAGCGAGCCCAACTCCGGGTCCGATCTGTTCGCCGCCCAGACCAGGGCTACCAGGGCCGACGGCGGCTGGCTGATCAACGGCACCAAGGTGTGGACCAGCAACGCCCACCACGCCGACTACATGATCGGCCTGTTCCGCACCTCGGCCCCGACCAAGGAGAACCGCCGGCACGGCCTCACCCAGTTCGTGGTGGACATGAAGACGCCTGGCATCACGGTGAACCCGATCTGGCACATGGCCGGCCAGCACGACTTCAACGAGGTGGTGTTCACGGACGCCTTCATGCCCGACGACCACGTGCTGGGCGAGGTGGACGGCGCCTGGAAGCAGGCCACCAGCGAGCTGGCCTACGAGCGCAGCGGCCCGGAGCGCTTCCTGGAGACCTACTACGTGCTGGCCGAGCTGGTGCGCGTGTTGGGCGACAAGCCCGACACCCGCGGCGCCGAGGGCGTGGGCCGGCTGGTGGCCGAGTTGCACGCGCTCCGCCGCATGTCAGTCTCCGTGGCCGGCATGCTGGCCGCGGGCAAGGAGCCGGTAGTGGAGGCCGCCATCGTCAAGGACGTGGGCACCATCTGGGAGCAGAGGCTGCCCCACAGGGCGCGCGACCTCGCGGCATTCGCAGCGGACGGCGCCGCCAACCGGGCCACCTTCGAGGAGCAGTTGGCCTACGCCACGCTGATCGCACCGAAGCTCACTATCCAGGGCGGCACCACGGAAATTCTGCGTGGCATCATCGCCCGCGGGCTGGGCTTGCGGTGACGCGACCGGGTCAGACCCCTTTCAACCACGGCCAAGACAAAACAAGACGCCAGAGGAAAGGGGTCTGACCCCGTGCACATTCGGGTTGATGACCTCCGCGGCCCCGAGATTGCCGCGCTGCTGGCGACCCACGTCGCGTTCTGCCGCGCGTCGTCGCCGCCGGAGAGCACGCATGTCCTGGACCTGGACGCCCTGCGGGCGCCCGGCATCACATTCTGGAGCGCCTGGGATGGCGCCAGCCTGCTGGGCTGCTCCGCATTGAAGGAGCTCGATCCGACCCACGGCGAGGTCAAGTCGATGCACACCGCCGCACGCCACCGGGGCCGCGGCGTAGGGCTCGCGCTGCTTCGGCACATGGTCGGAGAGGCCCGCTCCCGCAGCTATCGGCGGCTCAGCCTGGAGACCGGCTCGATGGCCGCGTTCGCGTCCGCCCGGGCCCTCTATGCGCGCTTCGGATTTGTGGAATGCGCCCCGTTCGGCGACTATCGCCTCGACCCGAACAGTGTTTTCATGACGATCGAGTTGTAGGGGTCAGACCCCTTTCATCTCGGTCACAGAAGGAACCGCATCGTTGGAGGAAAGGGGTCTGACCCCGAGACGCATGAGCACGTTCAAGGACATCGGCGTCGATCTCGACGCCAGCATGGTGGCGACCATCGAGATCCGCCGTCCCCCGCACAACTTCTTCGACATCGACCTGATCCGCCAGCTCGCCGACGCCTGCGAGGCGCTGGACCAGGACAAGGCCTGCCGCGCCATCGTGCTGGCGGCGCAAGGCACCGCCTTCTGCGCCGGCGCCAAGCTCGGCGACGGCACCGACGTGCAGGACGTGCTGGTGCGGAAATCCGAGGCCGGCCAGGCCGGGCACCTCTACCTCGAGGCCGTGCGCCTGTTCCGCACCGCCAAGCCGATGGTGGGTGCCATCCACGGCCCTGCGGTGGGCGGCGGGCTGGGGCTCGCCCTGGTACCGGACCTGCGCGTCACCTGCCCGGAGGCCAGGTTCTGCGCCAACTTCACGCGGCTGGGCTTCCATCCGGGCTTCGGCCTCACCCACACGCTGCCCGCGCTGATCGGCCCCTCCAAGGCGGCGATGATGTTCTACACCAGCCGCCGCATCCCCGGCGAAGAGGCCTGCCGGATGGGCCTTGCCGACGTGCTGGTGCCGCAGGCCGAGGTGCGGGCCGCCGCCCGGAAGCTCGCCGCCGAGATCGCCGAGAACGCCCCGCTCGGCGTCCTGGAGACGCGCGCCACGCTGCGCGCCGGGCTGGCCGAGCGCGTACGCGCGGCCACCGACATCGAGCTGGAGAAGCAGACCCGGCTGCGACGGACAGAGGACTTCAAGGAAGGCGTCGACGCCGTGAACCAGCGCCGCAAGCCAAGGTTCGTCGGCCGGTAGGGTCGGTCGGTGTCTGACCCTCCGGGTCAGGCACCATAGCTACTACGCCCTTGATTGGCCTCGGTGTTTTCAACACCGTTTGCGCAACGGTGTCAGACCCGGAGGGGTCTGACACCAAGTCGCACCCTACTTTGGCATCGGGTTCATGCCGCTGCGCTTCAAGACCGGCCCCTCGATCAGCTTGGGCGCATCGGGGCCGGGCGTGGCTGCCGGCGCAGCCTGCGCTTCGATGGTCTTCTGGGCCGCCTTCTCCTTGGCCGCCATGGCCGTGGCGAAGCAGCGGTCGAGGCTGGCACAGCGCCTGGCGCCCGACGGGTGGGTCGATGTGGCAGGCCCGCCACCGAACGAGCGGCACACCTGGCCCAGGCCCTCGCGGGTGAGCCAGCCGTCGCGCACGCCCTCCTTCACGGCCCAGCAGTCGGCCCCCAATTCGTCGCCGCCGACGTGGTGGTGGCCGCACTCGTGATGGAACACGAACAGCCGTACCGTATCGGGCCAACGGTTGAGCTGGCGCGGGTTGAACACGACCACGCCAGGCGCAGCCAGGCCGAGGTTTGGCAGGCCCGGATCGATCACGTTGCGCATCTTGCCGCAGCGCAGGGAGCGTCCCGCAATCAGGACCGAGCCGTCGCGCTGCTTGGCTATACTTTGGGCAGATTGAGCGGAAATGGCCGGCGGGCTGTCGAGGGCCGCGCACAGGCAAGCCATCGCAGCCAAGCCGCCGATACGGCGCCAGAACACCAGGGACCCCCTCCTCCTACACCAGGCACAGCCCCCCACGGACGCGCCCACGTCAGAGTGCTAAACATAAAGGGCGTACATGCAAGTTTAGGCCCAAATTCGGCAGCGGAGGCTTGAGCGCCGGCCCGCCCTTGGCACAGCCCAGCCCTTTGGGGATCTCACTGCGGCGGCCCGCGAGAGGGCTCAGCTTTCCTCGCCGAGACCGAGCAGCGCCACGTTGCCGCCGGTGGCGGTAATGTCGGTGGTGCGCACCCGCTCGGTGGCAAAGCGGGCCAGATAGCTCGGACCGCCGGCCTTGGGCCCGCTGCCCGAGAGGCCCTCGCCGCCGAACGGCTGCACGCCCACCACGGCGCCGATCTGGTTGCGGTTGACGTAGAGGTTGCCGACCCGCGCGTGCTCGGCCACGTAGTCCGCCACCGCCGCGATCCGACTGTGCACGCCCAAGGTGAGGCCGTAGCCGCTGGCGTTGATCGCCGCGACCACCTTGTCGAGATGGCCGGCCTGGAAGCGGACCACGTGCAGGATGGGGCCGAACACCTCCTCCTTGAGGAGGCCGGCGTCGGCGATCTCGAATACGGCCGGCGTCACGTATGTGCCGGTCTCGCAGTCGAGCGGCAGGGCCAGGTCCACAAGCTGCCGCGCCGCCTTCTGCATGCGCAGCTTATGGGCGTCGAGCCGCTCTGCCGCATCCTCGTCGATGACCGGCCCGATGTCGGTGGCGTAATCGAGCGGATCGCCGATATCGAGCGCCTCCACCGCCCCGACCAGCATGTCGACGATCAGCTTGGCGGCATCCTCCTGCACGAAGAACAGCCGCGCCGCCGAGCAGCGCTGGCCCGCGGAGTCGAAGGCGGAGCGCACCACGTCGCGGATCGCCTGCTCGGGCAGTGCGCTGGAATCGGCGATCATGGCGTTGAGCCCGCCGGTCTCGGCGATCAGCGGCACCATGGCACCGCGCCGCCCGGCCAGAGCGCTCTGGATGGCCCAACCGGTGGCGTTGGAGCCCGTGAAGGCCACACCCGCCACGCGCGGGTCCTTGACCAGGACGGAGCCGACCGCTCCGTCACCGGGCAGGAGCTGCAGCACACCGGGCGGCAGGCCCGCCTCGTTGAGGAGCCGGGCGGCCAGGAAGGCGACGATCGGGGTCTGCTCGGCCGGCTTCGCCAGCACCGGATTGCCGGCCGCCAGCGCCACCGCCACCTGGCCGGTAAAGATGGCGAGGGGGAAGTTCCACGGCGAGATGCAGGCGAACGGACCGCGGCCGCGCAACTCCAGGACATTGGTCTCACCGGTCGGTCCGCGAAGCGACACGGGACCGGAGAACAGCCGGCGGGCCTCCCCCGCGTAGTAGCGCAGGAAGTCGATGGCCTCGCGCACGTCGCCGAGCGCGTTGTCGAGCGTCTTGCCGGCCTCGCGCACGATCACCGCCATCAGCCGCACCCGGTCGCGCTCGTAGAGCTCGGCGGCCCTTTCCAGGATCGCAGCACGGGCCGGCCCGCCAAGGCAGTCCCAGGCGTGTGCCGCCTTCTGCGCGCCCGTGATGGCCTGCTCGATGACCGCGGCGTCGGCCGCCCGCACCGTGCCGATGCGCTGACGCCGGTCGTGCGGGCACAGCACGCTCTGTCCTGGGTCATCCCCGGCCAGGGCCTTCCCGTCCACGATGGGCGCGGCGGCGAACGTCCCCTGGAGCTCCGCTGCAATATCGGGCAGGAGCGACCGGCGCACGGCCGGCTGGTCCAACGCCATGCCGCGGCTGTTCATCCTTTCGGGCAGGAAGATCTCCGGCGGGCGCGGCAGCCGCGACACCGCGCTGCGGCCCTGCCGCTCCGTCTCCACCACCGCAAGCGGATCGCGCACGATCTCCTCGATGGGCGCCGCAGCGTCGGCAAGGCGGTGGACGAACGAGGTGTTGGCTCCGTTCTCCAGCAGCCGCCGCACCAGATACGCCACCAGGTCCTCGTGCGGCCCCACCGGCGCATAGATGCGGCAGGCGGCGCCGAGCCCGCCCTCGCCGGCCACCTCCTCGTAGACCGCCTCGCCCATGCCGTGCAGCCGCTGAAGCTCGTAGGCCTTGGTCGATGGAGCGACCACGCTGACGGCGGCGATGGACAGGGCGTTGTGGGTCGCAAACTGCGGCACGAACGCAGCCGGATCGGAGAGGAGCAGCCGCATGCACGCGAGCCACGACAGGTCCGTGTGCACCTTGCGCGTCAGCACGGGGTAGTCGGCGAGGCCGCGCTCCTGTGCCCACTTGATCTCGCTGTCCCAGTAGGCGCCCTTCACCAGCCGCACGGGGATCGGCCTGCCCTCCGCCTGGGCGAGGCGGCGCAGCCAGCGCAGCACTGGGATCGCCCGCTTGCCGTAGGCCTGCACGACGATGCCGAGCCCCGGCCAGTCCTTGAGCGCCGGATCGGCGAACGCGGCGGCGAACAGCGTGAGCGTGGGATCGAGGCGCTCCTGCTCCTCGGCGTCGATGGTGAGCATCAAGCCGTTGCGCCGTGCCGCCGCGGCCAGCTCGACAAGGCGCGGCTTGAGCTCGCGCAGAAGCCGCTCCTCCTTGCCGGGATCGAAGCGCGGGTGCAGGGCGGAGAGCTTGACCGAAAGGCCGGGGCGCGCCAGCAGCTCCTGCGCCCGCAGGGTGCCGCGGCCGGCAGGGTGCGCCCGGCCCACGGCCTCGGCAGCGGCCATGTAGCGATCGAAGTACTTGTCGGCGTCCGCATCCGTCCGCGCCCGCTCGCCCAGCATGTCGTAGGAGAAGCGGAAACCCCTGGCCTCCAGCGGTGCCGCGCGCGCCAGCGCCCGCTCGATGGTCTGGCCCAGCACGAAGCTGTCGCCCAGGATGCGCATCGCCTGGCGCAGCGCCTGCCGGATCACCGGCTCGCCCGACCGGCCCACCACCCGTCTCAGCACGGCCGCAGGGCCGGAGCCCTTGTCCTGGCCCAGCCGCACCACGCCGCCGGTGATCATCAGGCCGAAGGTCGAGGCGTTGACGAGCAGGCTGTCCGAGCGCCCAAAATGCCTCAGCCACTGCCCGCTGCCGATCTTCTCGGCGATCAGCGCGTCCACCGTGTCCTTGTCGGGGATGCGCAGCAGCGCCTCGGCCAGGCACATGAGGATGACGCCCTCGTCCGAGGAGAGCCCGTATTCGGCCATGAAGGCGTCGATGCCGCCGTGCTGGTGGCGGTTGGCGCGAGCGCCGCGCACGAGCTGAGCCGCCAGCCGGCCCATGCGGGCGCGCTCGTCGGCCGTGAAGATGGCCCGCTCCGTCAGGCGGTCCACCAGCCCCGACTCGTCCAGCAGATGCCAGGCGGCGATCTCGTCGCGCGGCGGCCCCGGCGGCGAGGCGCCGCTCTCCGCGAACGGGGCCGTATCGGTGTGGCGCATCAATCGGCTCTCCGCTGCCGGTTGCGGTGGAGCAGGAGACTCATTTCATGGTATCATACCGGAGCGAGATCCTCCGCCCGGCGCGGGTAGCGCAGACCGTGGCGGCACCCAGGCTCCAATGCGGTTCCCGGAGCGCCCTGGAACGGTGTCGTATCGGTCTCGGCGCGCCGGTGCGGCTGGCATGCTTGCTAAGCTTAGCAGAAAATGTTGGTTCGGCCCGCCGCACAACTCTGCTTTTGATCGTCGGTTGCAGCAGCCCGCGAGAGGGCTGCCGGCGACGCGGCGGACCGGGCCAAGCTGGAGGTGCGACATGACCCTTTCCATCAACGACACCGCTCCCGACTTCGAGGCTGAGACCACGGAAGGCAAGATCCGCTTCCACGACTGGATCGGAAATTCCTGGACCGTGCTCTTCTCGCATCCCAAGGACTTCACGCCGGTGTGCACCACCGAGCTTGGCTACATGGCCAAGATCAAGCCGGAGTTCGAGCAGCGCGGGGTCAAGATCATCGGCCTGTCGGTCGATCCGCTCGACCGGCACGCCGGCTGGGCCGCCGATATCGAGGAGACCCAGGGCTATGCGCCCAACTACCCGATCATCGGCGACACCGACTACAACGTGGCGAAGCTCTACGGCATGCTGCCGGCCAGCGTCTCGGGCGATCCCACCAGGCGCACGCCCGCCGACAACCAGACGGTGCGCAACGTGTTCGTCATCGGCCCGGACAAGAAGATCAAGCTGATCCTGGTCTACCCCATGACGACGGGTCGCAACTTCGACGAGGTGATGCGGGTGATCGACTCGCTGCAGCTCACCGCCCGGCACAAGGTGGCCACCCCGGTGAACTGGCAGCAGGGCGAGGACGTGATCATCGCCGGCTCGGTCTCCGACGAGGACGCCAGGAAGCAATACCCGGACGGTTGGAAGGCCCCCAAGCCCTACATCCGCATCGTCCCCCAGCCCAGGGGCTGAGGAAGCACCTGTAGGGTGCAATAAGCGAAGCGCATTGCACCGATGGCGGACACCACCGCAGGAGCGGAATCGGTGCAATACGGGCTAACGCCGTATTGCACCCTACGACTGACAATGCTGGGAAACGGCATTGCGCCCATGCGCCCGCTCTCCCTGCGAGCATCTCACCCCGGCAGGCGGGCGATGGCGGCGACCTCGACCAGGAACTCAGGCTTCACCAGCCGGTCGATGACCAGCAGCGTGTTGGGCGGATACTTGCCGCCGGGGAACAGCTTCGGGAACAGGACAGAACGCGCGGACATGAAGGCCGGGATGCTGTCGGCGCCCGTCAGGTAGGTGGTGAGCTGCACGACCTGCTCGAAGTCGGCGCCGAGGTCTTTGAGAATGCCGCCGATGTTGGCGAACACCTGGTTCACCTGGGCGGCCACGTCGCCCACGCCCACCGACGCGCCCGATCTGTCCACCGCCACCTGGCCGGCGATGAAGGCCAGCTCGCCGGCCGCCATGCGCGCTACGTGGCTGTACATGCCGGCCGGCGGAGTCGAGCTCGGCGGATTCAGATAGGCGACGGATTTGGCCATTTGGCCCTCCTTGGCTCTCGCGTTCAACGTCTCGGGCTCAGCCCTGGACCTCACCCCTTCGGCAACTCGGCGTCGAGCCTGCTGCGGGTGACCGCGTCGCACTCGCCTCTCGACTTCAGCTGGTCGGACACCATGCTCTGCTGGATGCCGTGGATGATGGCGATGAGCGCCACCTGGCGCTCGTCGAGCCTGAACTTCTGCCGGACGAGACGCATGGTCGGCGCGATGCTCCTGCGGTCGGCGTCGAGGCCGCACCAGCGGGCGACGGCGGACTGAGTGCCGGCGAGGATGGCGACGCGCGCCTGCCCCAGCGTGATGGGGGGAAGCTGGAACTCCTCGGGCGTCGCCGGCGCGCAGCCGTTGAGCCCGCCGCACAGCCCGCGCTGGATGTTCTGCAGACCGAGGTCGATCATCCGCTGGGCGACTGCATCGGGAATCTCGGGCGGCCCAGACTGGGCCGCGGCGCCGGCGGCTATCGCAATGGCAATGGCCGAAAGGGCAACCATCGACCTGACAATGGACATCAGCCATCCCGTTCTCCGCATCGCCGCTTACGCCCTCTCGATCCAGACGTGGTTGTCGTGGAAGGCGGCGCCGCCATAGGGCGCGCCCTGGACGGCGCTGGTGAGCGTGTTGATGCCCTCCCCGCCCTCGAAGTGGTCGTTGGGGGCGATGCTCTCGACGATGACGACGCCGCGCTGCACCCCGTCGAACGCCTCGGCCGCCAGCACGATCTCGCCGCGCTCGTTGCCCATCCGCACGCGGGCCCCGTCGGCAAGGCCGAGGCTCGCGATGTCGTCGGGGTGCATTTTCACGCGCGGCCTGCCGTGGCGCGCCCGGCTGGTCGGCATCTCGTTGAAGGACGAGTTGAGGTAGTCGCGCGACGGGCTGGTGGCGAGACGGAAGGGGTGCCTTGCGTCCGCCCTCTCCACCACGTCCCAGTGGTCGGGCAGGACCGGCATCTCCGCTGCGACGCGGATGCCGTTGGCGCTCGGGGCCGGCACGTTGGCCCAGTCCGGCTTGAAGCGGAACTTCCCGTCCGGGTAGCCGAAGCCCTCCGCGTAGTGCGCCTTCCCGAAGGGCGGCTGGCAGTCGATCCACTTGGCGGAGTCCAGCTCCGCCAGCGTGCCCCAGCCGGAGCTCTGCAGCGTCCAGTCGATGATCTCGCGCGGGCTCATGGCAAAGCCGCGATGCTCCGCGCCGACTCGCCTGGCAAGCGCCGAGATGACCTCATGGTTGGAGCGGCACTCGCCGGGCGGCTCGATCAGCTTCGGCCCCAGCAGGATGTGCTGGTGCCCACCGCCCTGGTAGAGGTCGTCGTGCTCCAGGAACATGGTGGCGGGGAGCACGATATCGGCCATCTCGGCCGTGGCAGTCATGAACTGCTCGTGTACGCAGGCGAACAGGTCCTCGCGCGCGAAGCCGGCCTTCACCTTGCGCTGCTCGGGCGCCACCTGCACGGGGTTGGTGTTCTGGATGAAGAGTGCGGTCACCGGCGGGCCGTCCTTGATGTCGGCGGGGTCGCCCGTCAGCACCGGGCCAATGCGCGACTGGTCGAGGACGCGCACGCTGGCGTCCGCCACGTCCAGGCCCTCGATGAGGGAGCGGTTCCAGTGGTAGATGGCGCCGTTGTTGTGGAAGGCGCCGCCGCCCTCGTGCGCCCAAGCCCCGGTGACGGCGGGGATGCACAGCGCGGCGTGCATGTTGTGGGAGCCGTTGCGCGAGCGCGCGAAGCCGTAGCCGAGGCGGAAATAGGTACGCGGCGTGGCGCCCACCATGCGGGCGAAGGTCTCGATCTCCTCGACGCCGAGGCCGGTGATGGCGCTCGCCCACTCCGGCGTGCGCGACCTGAGGTGGGCCTCCAGCTCGCGCGGACAGTCGGTGTACTTCTCAAGATACGGCCAGTTCGCGTAGCCATCACGGAACAGCACGTGCATGACGGCGCAGGCGAGCGCGCCATCGGTGCCGGGCCTGAGGCACAGGGCCAGATCGGCCTGCTGCATGGTGCCGTTCCGGTAGATGTCGACGGCCACGATCCTCGCGCCCCGCTCCTTCCTGGCGCGGGTGGCATGCGTCATGACGTTGACCTGGGTGTTGACCGGATTGGTGCCCCAGATCACGACCAGATCCGACTTCGCCATCTCGCGCGGATCGGCTCCGGCGAGACGGCCGGTGCCGGCGATGAACCCGGTCCAGGCCAGGGTGGTGCAGATTGTCGCGTGCATGCCGGAGTAGCGCTTGGCGTGGCGCAGGCGGTTGATGCCGTCGCGCATCACGAGACCCATGGTGCCGGCGTAGTAGTAGGGCCAGACGGCCTCCGGCCCGTGGCGCCGCTCGGCGGCCAGCAGGGCCTCGGCAGTGATATCCAGCGCATCGTCCCAGGAAATGCGCTCGAACTGGCCGGAGCCCTTGCCTGCGCCCTTTGGCCCCTTCCGCCTGAGTGGATGCATCACCCGGTCGGGGTGGTGGATGCGCTCGGCGTAGCGGGCCACCTTGGCGCAGACGACGCCCGCGGTATAACTGTTGTCCCTGGCGCCGTGCAGGCGGCCGATGCGGTTGCCGTCCAGGAGCTCCACATCGAGGGCACAGGTGGAGGGGCAGTCGTGCGGGCAGGCCGAGTGGCCGATGGCGAGCTTGGCGCGGGCGTTCATGCGAGTCCCTTAAGCCGCGGTCTCAGCGGCGCGGCGGCATCGACTCCAAACTAGCCGAGATCGCGATGATAACAAGGCAACGCGACCCGCGCGCTGCTACCCACGGCAATCCTCAGCGCGACCGACCCAGGATCATCCGCGCGATGGCCCTCCCGAGACGCCCGGCGATCGAGCGGATGACGGACTTGGCCATCGCCTCGCCGATGCTCTCGCGCTCATAGTCGCGAGGGCCGCGCGGGGGCGGATCGTAGCTGGGTTGCGGTGCGGGTCTCCCGCGACCGCTCTCGTTCGGCCTGTCGGTCATGGCGTTCCTCCCCAGCGGGTCGATGGGGTCAGACCCCTTTCCTCGAACGGTAATGTGTCACTCCGAACGGTCGTCGAAAGGGGTCTGACCCCGTCCTCACCGGCGCTTGCCCAGCACGCCCTTGATGATGGCGTTGCCGAGGCTGGTGGCGACCGATCGGGCCAGCGACTTGGCGAAGGCCTCGCCGTAGCCCTGGCGCCGGCCGGTGCCGCCGCCCATCAGGATGTTGCCCCAGCTGTTGGCCTCGGCGTCCTGCGCCGCCGCGGCCTGGGAGGTGCGCTTCTGCAGCATTTCGTAGGCCGACTCGCGGTCCACCACCTCCTCGTATTTGCCGTAAACCGGGCTCGCCTCGATCAGGGCCTTGCGCTCCTCCGGGCTGACGGGGCCGATGCGCGCCGAGGGCGGACGGATCAGCGTGCGCTGGACCATGGACGGCTCGCCGCCGCCCTGCAGAACCGAGACGAGCGCCTCGCCCACCTTCAGCTCCTGGATCACCCGCTCCACGTCCAGCTCCGGGTTCGGCCGGAACGTCTCGGCGGCGGCACGGATGCCCTTCTGCTCGATAGGCGTGAAGGCCCTCAGAGCGTGCTGCACGCGGTTGCCGAGCTGGGCCGACACCGCGTTCGGCACGTCGCGCGGGTTCTGCGTGACGTAGTAGACGCCTACGCCCTTGGAGCGGATCAGCCGCGTCACACGCTCGATCTGCTCCAGCAGCGCTTTCGGCGCCTCGTTGAAGAGCAGGTGCGCCTCGTCGAAGAAGAACACCAGCTTCGGCTTGTCCGGATCGCCCACCTCGGGGAGCTTGTCGAACAGCTGCGCGAGCATCCACAACAGGAACGTGCCGTAGAGCCGCGGCGTCTTCATCAGCTTGTCGGCGGAAAGGATGTTGATCACGCCGCGCCCGTCCGGGGCCGTACGGATGAAATCCTTGATGTCGAGGGCCGGTTCGCCGAAGAACCGGTTGGCGCCCTGCTCATCGAGCACCAGCAGGCGGCGCTGGATCGCGCCCACCGACACGGCCGACACGTTGCCGTACTTCGTCATCAGCTGCTTGCCGCGCTGGCCGATGTCATTGGCCATGGAGCGCAGGTCGTTGAGATCGAGCAGCGGCAGCTTCTCGTCGGCGGCCACCCGGAACAGGATGTTGAGCACGCCTTCCTGCGTCTCGTTGAGCTCCAGCAGCCGCGACAGCAGCAGCGGCCCCATATCCTGCACGGTGGCGCGGATGGGATGTCCCTGCTCGCCGAACAGGTCCCAGAACACGGTGGGGAAGGAGGTGTTGGACCAGTCGTCGAGGCCGATCTCCTTGGCACGCTTGGCGAGCCCCTCCTTCGCCTGGCCCATGGCCGAGATGCCCGACAGGTCGCCCTTGATGTCGGCGGCGAACACCGGCACGCTGGCGGCCGAGAAGCCCTCCGCCAGCACTTGCAGCGTCACCGTCTTGCCGGTGCCGGTGGCGCCGGTCACGAGCCCGTGCCGATTGGCGAGCTTGAGCTCCAGGCATTCCGGCCCCGCCTTGCTCTTGCCGAGGAAGATCTTTCCTTCCTCCAACAGCGATTCACTCTGGCTCATGGCTTGCTCGCTCCCAGAACCTCGGGCGATTCGAAATCCCTTCGGGGCTGATTGCACGCCCCACGGCACTTGGCAATGCGCGCGGGCCGCCCCGCTGTCGTGGGGATAACTTGGTGCACCATCGGGGCGAAACAAAGGGTGTCCGGCTGACCCGGAATGGTCCAGGATGGGCGCCGCAGTCCGCCTGTTGAGTGGGCGCCGGACGGGGTGAGGCACATGCTGCGGCGCCGGCAATACGTGTTCAACGAGGTGGCGGCCCTCTATGACGAGGTGCGCCCGGGCTATCCACCCGCCATCATTGACGCCGCCATTGCGCAGGCTCGGCTGCCGTCCGGCGGGCGGATTCTGGAGAT
>DATMZP010000171.1:0-8749 GCA_035573595.1 Hyphomicrobiaceae bacterium | reverse complement strand
GCGTCCGGCGTGCCGCGCGAGAAGGCGATGTAGCTGCTGGTCTTCATGAAGGTGTAGTGCCTGTCGACTTGCGCCATCGTGGCCTCGACCTGCGCCAGCTGCGCAGGCAGCGTCTGGTTGTCGGCCACCATCAACGGCGCGCGGCCGGTCAACGCCATGCGGACCATCACATCAGTGTTGGCCACCGCGTCGAGGTTGGCGAAGCCGAGCGCCCGCAGCACCTGGTGCGAGAACCATTCACGCGGCACCGCGATCACCGCGACCTTGCGCGCCTCTTCGAGGCTCGTCACCTTCAGGTCGGCGCCGTGGCGGCTGTAGAAGCTGGTGCGCACCGTGGTGACCGGGCCGACCCACTTGAACAGCGGCTCGCGCTCGGGGGTGCGCATCGCGACGAAGAGGCCCACGTTCGGCTCTTCCAGCGCGCTGCGGTAGCCGCGCGCCCACGGCACCACCGTGATCGGCGCGCGCGTGCCGGTGCGGCGCAGGATCTCCTTGTCGATCAGCGTCCGTATCTCGCTCTCGGGCCTGGTTGCGGCCTCGATCAGGGTATCGAAGTTGAACAGGAACGGCTGCAGGAACGACGCGCAGATCGGCACGTCCTTGGTGAACTGGGTGAGCGGGGTGGCGCCGATCTCGACCGCTCCCGACGTCACCGCCGGCAGGACCTCGCTCTCCTCGTAGCGCCCGCCTGCGCCCTCGACCTCCACCTTCAGCGCGCCGCTGGTGCGGGCTTGGACCTGGCGGGCGAACTCGCGCATGTTCTGGCCGGTGGGGCTGTCGAGCGAGATCGGCAGGCCCAGCCGCAGCGTGACGCTCTGCGCGCGCGCTACGGGCGTGGCGAGGAAGTCCAGCAGGGCGAGCAGCAAGGCAACGACGCCCAACGCCAGCCGCATGAATGCCTCGCGTCCGCCCGGTGTGTGGCCGGCGATACTGTCTGCATTCCCAGCTGCTAGAAGATGCATGCCTGCTCCGCGACCGGTGCGGTGCTGGGTGCCCTGCTTGCACCCGCCCGCAATCCGGCGACGCCGGTCCGGCGGCCGGCCGCCGGGCTTGGCCCCGCGGTCGCCCCTATATCTGGCAGTCTGCATCGTGTGAACAAGGTGAGTGTGACCAAGGTGAAGGCCTCACATCGCGAACTTTGCGCACCGTTAAGCACCAAACGGAACATCCGAGTGTGTCAAGCTTGTGGATGCGGGCGATTGCTCTTGCATTGTCCCCGCGTCCGCACAAGCACAGCCGTCCTTGACTGAGCCTGGCGCGCGGTCAAGCCTACGCTCGCTGAGACCCCGCTCGGACATGCAGTGCAACCAAGCCGAACCTGGAGGAACGTCCGATGATGCCAATCGTGCGGCCGCTGCTGGCGGCAACCACGGTCCTGCTCGGTCTCGTCTCCACCGCTGCGGCCGCCGACTACCCCGACCGCCCGGTGCGCGTCGTCGTCGGCTTCGGGCCGGGCAGCTCAGCGGACGTGTCGGCCCGCGTCATCAGCGAGGCGCTGAGCGCCATCCTGGGGCAACGGTTCTTCGTCGAGAACCGCCCCGGCGCCAGCAGCAACACGGCCGCCGTCGGCGTCGTCAAGGCGGATGCCGACGGCTACACCCTGTTCCTGGGCTCGGTGGCCAACGTGATCAACACCAGCCTGAAGACGGCCAGCGTGGACCTGCAGAAGGATTTGAAGCCCATCGCCCTCATGTGTGCGCTTCCCAACATCCTAGTGGTGCACCCCTCGGTGAAGGCCACCAGCGTGAAGGAGCTGATCGCGCTGGCCAAGGCCGACGCCAACAAGCTCAACTACGGCTCGGCCGGCCCCGGCACGTCTCCGCATCTGTCGGCGGAGCTGTTCAAGACCATGGCGGGCGTGGACCTGGTGCACGTCCCCTACACAGGCACGGCCCAGGCGGCGCAGGACCTGATCGCCGGCCGCCTGCAGCTGATGTTTGCGCCCTCCTCAACGGCGTTGCCGCAGATCGAGGCTGGCAACCTGCGCGCGCTCGCCTGGAGCACCGCCGCGCGCGGCGCAAGCCTGCCCAATCTGCCGACCGTGGCGGAGGCCGGATTGCCGGGCTTCGAGACCTCGCTCTGGTTCGGCCTGCTGGCGCCCGCCGATACGCCCGACGCGATCCGCGACCGGCTTGCCGCGGCCATCGGGCAGGCGGCCAAGTCCGAGGCGGTGCTGAAGACGTTCCGTGCCCAGGGGATCGAGCCGCTGGAAGGCGGGCCGGTGGCCTTCACGACGTACATCGCCGCGGAGACCGCGAGATGGGCCGACGTCGCCGTCAAGGCCGGCCTCGTGAAGCCCTGATCGACTGGAAACCTCGGCGCGATGTCGCGAGGCGGCACTGCACCGATCCCCTTTGGCCAGGCCGCCGCTGACAAGGAAACCGACATGGCACGACTGCTTGCGTCCGAATGCCGTCCCTTCTTCGATGCGGTTTCCGAGAAGGCGAGAGAGATGGCCGCGCCGGTCTCGATCGCCGTGGTCGGCCCCGAAGGCCACCTCATTGCGCTGGAGCGCATGGACGACGCGGGCTTCATCACGCCCGAGACGGCCTGGGCCAAGGCCTTCACCGCCGCGGCGTTCCGCTCCATGAGCCCGCGCTTCCCCGACGGGCTGGTGATCCAGAAATGGTTCCAGGAGCGCAACCCGCAGATGCTGGTGGCCGCGGCCATCCTGTCGGGCGGCCGCGTGGTGGCGTCAGGCGGCTGCGCGCCCATCTTCAAGGGCGACGAGATGGTGGGAGCCTACGGCATCAGCGGTGGCACCTCCGACCAGGACGAGATCATGGCCCGCTACGCCCGGGAGAAGGTTGGCTGGGCGCACGCGCCGGCCAGCAATACTACCCCGGAGAGCCTCAAGGCCCACATCAACGAGCTCTACGAGAAGGCTGGCCTCGCGGAGCGCAAGCTGTGAGGGCCCCAGCTCCCCTCACGAGGAGTTGACCCGAGGTGATGCCTCCAAAATTGGGCGGGCTCCGTACCTGAGCTGCTCGCAGATCCTGCTCTCGTTCGCCTGGGATCGATGACCCCGGGACACGCCCGGGACACGCCCGTGGCATGCCTGGGCTGCACCGGGGCGCGGGCACGCGGAAACTCGACACAAGCGAAGGGAGACCCCCCATGCGCCTGGCACGCACACTCGGCATCCTGCTCGCCATCGGCATCACCACCACGATGGCGCACGCTACCTTCTACGGTCAGAAGTCGCTCTATCAGCGCCTCGGCGGCAAGCCGGCCATCACCGCCGTGGTCGACGACTTCGTCGGCAACGTCGCGAAGGACAACCGCATCAACAAGTTCTTCGGCAACACGGACATTCCGCGCCTCAAGCGCCTGCTGGTGCAGCAGATTTGCGCCGGCTCCGGCGGTCCGTGCCAGTACGAGGGCCGCAGCATGCGCGAGGCCCATCGCGGCCTCGGCGTTCGCAACCAGGACTTCGACGCCCTGGTCAACGACCTCGTGAGGTCGCTCAACAAGTTCAGGGTGCCGGCAAGGGAGCAGCAGGAGCTCTTGGCCCTGCTCGGCCCGATGCGGAAGGACGTGGTCCAGCCCCGCGCGGTCTCCGGCTACTGAGCGGTCGCCTGCCGTCGCCGAGGCCGCCAAGCCGTGATTGGGCGGCCAAGGCGCGGTGAGCCAAAGTGCCCCAGACAGGGTTAAAACTGGGGCAGAGTCCGACCTCAGGCCATGCCCGATAGGGGAGATGCGACAATGAGCGGGGGCTTCTCGTTTCTCGCGGGTGGTTTAGAATGGGTCCAGAAGCGTGGCGGCGGGTCGCAGCCCCTGCACGGGGAGGGTGAGTCCATGGATTACGCGAAGGCATTCGCCGGGGCGCTGCAGGCGCTGAAGGATGAAGGGCGCTATCGGGTGTTCGCCGATATCCGGCGAGACCGCGGGTGTTTCCCGGCTGCGCGCCATTTCCGGGGCGACGATGCCCGGCCGATCACGGTCTGGTGCTCCAACGACTACCTGGGCATGGGCCAGCATCCGGCCGTGCTCAAGGCCATGCATGAGGCGATCGACGCGGCCGGCGCCGGCTCCGGCGGCACTCGCAATATCTCCGGCACCACCCATTACCACGTGGAGCTGGAGGCCGAGCTGGCCGACCTGCACGACAAGGAGGCCGCCCTTCTCTTCACCTCGGCCTATGTCGCCAACGACACCACACTCGCCACGCTGCGCAAGCTGCTGCCGGGCCTCGTCATCTTCTCCGATGCCAAGAACCACGCCTCCATGATCGCCGGCATCCGCAATGGCCGCGGAGAGAAGATCATCTGGCGCAACAACGACTTGGCCGATCTGGAGGCGAAGCTGAAGCTGGTCGACCGCGACCGCCCCAAGGTGATCGCCTTCGAGTCCTGCTACTCCATGGACGGCCTGATGGCCCCCATTGGCGCCATCTGCGATCTGGCCCAGAAGTACGGCGCCCTCACCTACCTCGACGAGGTGCATGCGGTGGGCCTCTATGGGCCGCGCGGCGGCGGCATCGCCGAGCGTGACGGGGTGATGCACCGGGTGGATATCGTCAACGGCACGCTGGCCAAGGGCTTCGGCATCATGGGCGGCTACATCGCCGGCCGGCGCGACCTGTGCGACGCCATCCGCTCGTATGCGCCGGGCTTCATCTTCACCACCTCGCTGCCGCCCGCCATCGCGGCCGGCGCCACCGTCAGCATCCGCCACCTGAAGGCCAGCAGCGCCGAGCGCGAGCGCCATCAGGAGCGCGCTCGCGCGCTGAAGCGGCGCCTCAAGGCCGCCGGCCTGCCGGTGATGCAGAACCCGAGCCACATCGTGCCGATCCTGGTCGGCGACCCGGTGCTCACCAAGCGCATCACCGACGCGCTCCTCGACCGCTTCGCCATCTACGTGCAGCCGATCAACTACCCCACGGTGCCGCGGAGCACCGAGCGACTGCGGATCACCCCCCAGCCCCAGCACTCCGACGGCGACATGGACGCCCTCACCAAGGCGCTCACCGCCCTCTGGCACGAGCTGGGCCTGGCCCTCGACTACCAGGCCGAGGCGGCGGAGTAGGACCTTCTCCCTCCCCCCGCAAGCGGGAAGAGGGAATCCGGGTCAGGCCGGCGCGAACCGCACGTGGCCTTCCGGGCTGATGGGCCAGGCCGGGTTCCACGCGATCTCCCAGGCGTGGTCGTCCGGGTCGGCCACGTAGCCGCGCAGGCCCCCATGCGGGGGCGCGTCGGCCGGCCGCAGGATGCGTCCGCCGTACCGGGAGAGGCGGTCCAGCGCGGCCTGCACCTCCTCGGCGGTGCCGACGTTGTGGGCGAGCGCGAACGCGCCGGGTCGCGACAGCGGCCGCATCATGTCGTCCTCCAGCGCCTTGGTGAGCCAGGTGCCGAGGACGAAGCCGTTCATCTGATAGAAGACGATCTCCGCGTTCTGGAACACGGGCGTCCAGCCGAAGCCGTCGCAGTAGAACCGGCGCGAGCGGGTGAGATCGGCGATGCCGAGCGTGACGACAGAAAGTTGCTGTTGCATGGTCCACGTCCCTTTGCTCGCCGGCGCGACACCGCGCCAGCGTTTCAGGTCGTGGGACTTGGCGCTGAGTGCGCCAGCCAGAGCCCCTCGCAGAGGAGCGACCGGGCCAACCAACCGGTACCGCCTTTTCCGACGCGGCAACCCTATCTCATCCGCACGCCTCGGATCAAGCACCGCAGAAGGGGTCAGACCCCTCGCCTCCGGCTTCCGAGCTCTGATGAAATGTCCGTGCGAGGGGTCTGACCCCAGCCCCCGCACGGCTACGTCACCAGCGCGATCAGCCCCCTGAGCAGGTCCGTCGGGGTGGGTGGGCAACCCGGGATGTGGAGATCGACCGGAATCACCGACGAGACCGGTCCAACGCAGGCGTAGCTGCCGGCGAACACGCCGCAGTTGGCGGCGCAATCGCCCGCCGCCACCACCCACTTGGGGTCGGGCGTGGCGGCGTAGGTGCGCTCGAGGGCCTCGCGCATGTTCCTCGTGACAGGGCCGGTGACGAGCAGCACGTCGGCGTGGCGCGGCGAGGCGACGAAGCGCAGGCCGAACCGCTCGATATCGTAGAAGGCATTGCTGAGCGCGTGGATCTCCAGCTCGCAGCCGTTGCAGGAGCCTGCGTCCACCTCGCGGATGGAAAGACTGCGGCCAAGCCGACGCCGCGCCGCGCCGCCCAGATTTTGCCCCAGCTCGGCGAGGTGCGCCTCGTCGGCCGTGGGCGCCCGCTCGGTGAGCGGGAGCTGCAGGAGCAGGCTCTGGAACAGCAGCTTACGCATGATGTCTCTGAGGCGAATGGCGAATGGCGAGTGGCGAATGGCGAGCATCGCCGTTGGCCATTCGCCATTGGCCATTCGCCATTCGCGGTGAAAGAGCACGCATGATCTGCATCGCCTAGAGATCGTGTCCCGAGTAGGAGCAGTTGAACGACTTGTTGCAGAGCGGGAAGTCGGCGACGATGTTGCCCTCAATGGCGGCCTCCAGCAGCGGCCACTGGAACCACGACGGGTCGCGCAGGTGGCAGCGCGCCACGGTGCCGTCGGGGCCGAGCCGGACCCAGGCGAGAACGTCGCCGCGAAAGCCTTCCACCAGGGCGAGCCCCTCGCCGGCGTTGTCCGCGGATGAGAGCGCGGGGTCGGAGCGCACTGCGCCCGAGGGCAGCCGCTCCAGGATCTGCTCGAGCAGCCCCACCGACTGGCGCACCTCCTCGATGCGCACCCACACCCGCGCGTCCACGTCGCCGGCCTCGCGCCCGGCGACATCGAAGCTGAGCGCCGTGTAGGGTGCGTAGCCCGGCACCTTGCGCGCGTCGAAGACGCGTCCCGAGGCGCGGCCGACGAAGCCGCCGGCGCCGTATTGGCGCGCCAGATCGGCCCTCAGGATGCCCGTGGCGACCGCCCGCTGCTGCAGCGAGGCGGTGCTGTCGTAGAGGTCGACCAGCTCCGGAAAGCGCCGCTTGAGCGTGGCGAGGAGCTTGCGCAGTGCGGCCGTCCCCTGCGCGCCGAGGTCGGCGGCCACGCCGCCGGGGACGACGCGGTCCATCATCAGGCGGTGGCCGAAGCAGAGGTCGGAGGCGCGCAGCACCTCCTCGCGCAGGATGCCGCAGTGGGCCTGCATCAGCGAGAACGAGGCGTCGTTGCAGATGGCGCCGATGTCGCCCAGGTGGTTGGCGATGCGCTCCAGCTCGGCCATCAGCGCGCGCAGCCAGACCGCGCGCAGCGGCGGCGCGAGGTCCAGCGCACCCTCGGCGGCCTGGGCGAAGGCGATGGCGTAGGCCACCGTGCTGTCGCCGCTGACGCGGCCGGCGAGCCTGGCGGCCTGCTCGATGCCGGCGCCGGCCATCAGGCGGTCGATGCCCTTGTGCACGTAGCCGAGCCGCTCCTCCAGGCGCACGACCGTCTCGCCGCTGGCGGTGAAGCGGAAGTGGCCGGGCTCGATGATGCCCGCGTGCACCGGCCCCACCGGGATCTGGTGCATCGGCGGCCCCTCGGCCAGGCCGAACGCGTAGGCGTCGCCGTTGGCGGGGGCGCCGTCGTTGCGGCCGAGCGGCTGGCGCACCCCCCAGCGCCCGTGGTCGAGCCAGCGCCGCATATCCGGCCCGGCGAACGGCTGCAGGCCGTAGAGATCGCGGATGGTGCGCTCCAGCCGCAGCGCCGGCGGATGCAGCCGGCCGACGGAAGGGAACCGGCCGGCGGGGCAGGCCAGCGTGAGGATGCCGACGGCCTCGTCCTCCAGGACGGCGAGGTGGACGGTATCGGCATCGCCCCACAGCGAGAGCATCGTGCCCTGGCCCGCGGCGATCCGCTGGCAGGCGGTGCTCCAGGCCGCCTCGTCGACGATGGCGCGCACGTGCGCGGCCGCCGCGCTCGCCGGGCGGCCGTTCTGGAGGATCTCGTGCAGCCATCCCATCGCCGGCCTCACCCGAGCAGCCGCGCTACGCTGCGGAACCAGGCGACCAGCGGACCGGGGAGGTAGATGCCGGCCGCCAGCACCAGGGCGAGGTGGGCGTAGAGCGGAACGTAGGAGGCGTGCACCGGGTTGTTGGGGCCGGTCGGCTCGCCGAACGCCACCTCGCTGAGGCGCAGCATCAGCGCGCCGAGCGCGAGCAGCAGGCCGAGCACGAGGACGATGGCCAGGATCGGCGCGCGGGCGAAGGTGGAGGTGACGATCAGGAACTCGCTCATGAAGATGCCGAGCGGCGGCAGGCCGGCGATCGCCACCACGCCCAGCACCAGGCCCCAGCCCAGGATCGGCCGGCTCTCCGTGAGGCCCCGGATCTCGGCGATGCGCTGGGTGCCCTTGGCCTGGGCGATGTGGCCGACGGCGAAGAAGATCGCCGACTTGGTGAGCGAGTGCATGACCATGTGGAGGAGCCCGGCGAAATTGGCGAGCGGTCCACCCATGCCGAAAGCGAAGGCGATGATGCCCATATGCTCGATCGAGGAATAGGCGAACATCCGCTTGATGTCACGACGGCGGTAGAGCATGAAGCCAGCAAAGACGAGCGATACGAGGCCCATCGTCACCATCAGCGGTCCTGGCGCCAAGGCAAGCGGATTGGCAGCGAGCAGGATCTTGAAGCGAAGCACCGCGTAGAGCGCGACATTGAGCAACAGGCCCGACAGTACTGCCGAGATCGGGGTCGGGCCTTCGGCGTGGGCGTCGGGAAGCCAGGCGTGGAGTTGTGCGAGGCCGACCTTGGTGCCGTAGCCGAGCAGCAGGAAAACGAAGGCGACGTCGAGGAGTGCTGCATCGAAGCCGGAAG